>JANLXP010000405.1:0-32240 GCA_031365165.1 Alphaproteobacteria bacterium | reverse complement strand
ACCTCGAACCGGCCGCCCGCCACACGCTTCGCATCGATCGCGACGACGACGAGCTGCGACCCAAACTTCTCCGCCGCTTCGCGTACGATGTCGCGCCGCTCGACCGCCGCGGTGTTGATTGAAACCTTATCCGCGCCGGCCAGCAGCAAGGTCCGAATATCTTCGATCGCACGAACGCCGCCGCCGACCGTCAGCGGCATAAAGCAAACCTCCGCCGTCCGCCGCACGACGTCGAGCAAGATCCCGCGCTTCTCATGGCTCGCCGTGATGTCCAGAAAACAAAGCTCGTCAGCGCCCGCCGCGTCGTACGCCCGCGCCGCCTCCACCGGATCGCCGGCATCGCGCAGGTTGACGAACTTCACGCCCTTAACGACGCGCCCGTCCTTCACGTCGAGGCAGGGAATGATGCGCGTCTTCAGCATCAGCGCGCACCCAACAAGGCGAGAGCCGCAGCCGCATCGACCCGCCCGTCGTAAAGCGCGCGCCCGCAAATCACACCGGCGATGTTCGAATGCCCGCGCGCCTTCAACGCGCGAAGATCGTCGAGCGAACCGACACCGCCGCTCGCAACGACAGGAATCGACACTGCATCAGCGATCGCGGCCGTCTCCTCGATATTGAGCCCAAGCCCCGTCCCATCGCGCGCAATGTCCGTGTAGATCAGCGCGGCAACACCGGCATCCTCGAACCGCCGCGCCAGATCGCGCGCGTCGAGGTCGGTCACCTCGCCCCAACCTTCGACCGCGACACGCCCCGCCTTCGCATCGATGCCAACCGCAACGCACCCCGGATGCGCATGCGCTGCCTCGCGCACAAGCGCCGAGTTCTTGACCGCAACCGTACCCAGGATCACCCGTTTCACGCCAGCATACAACCACCGCTCGATCGCAGCGCGATCGCGAATGCCGCCGCCAAGCTGAACGGGCAGGGCCGTGCGCTTCAAAATCTCCCCGACCACGGACACATTCTTCGCAACACCTTCGACCGCACCGTCGAGATCCACAATGTGCAGCCACGAAAACCCAAGCTTCTGAAACGACAATGCCTGCGCCGCCGGATCGTCGTTGAACACAGTCGCGCTCGCCATCTCGCCGCGCAACAATCGCACACACTTGCCGTCTTTCAGGTCGATCGCGGGAAACAAGATCACGGCCGCCACCGCACAAAGTTCTGCAACAACTGCAAACCCACCGCTTGGCTCTTCTCCGGATGGAACTGCGTGCCGATCATATTGTCGCGCGCCACGACGGCAGCAATTGGCCCGCCATAGTTCGTGGAAGCGACAACATCACGACCATTCTCAGCAGCAAACGCGAAGCTATGAACGAAATACGCATGTGCTTCGTTATCTTGCACGTGCGCGAGAACGGGATGAGGCCGCGCGACGGCGAGCGTATTCCACCCCATATGCGGAATCTTAAGCGCCGGATTGCTAGGCGTCAGACGCACAACATCGCCCTCGATCCACCCAAGCCCCTCGTGCGTTCCATGCTCAAGCCCGCGTGTCGCCATCAACTGCATGCCAACGCAAATACCTAAGAACGGAACGCCGCGCTGCTTGACCGACTCGGTGAGCGCACCAACCATCCCCGGCACCGCGCGCAAACCACGCATGCAATCGGCAAATGCGCCGACACCGGGAAGCACAATCCGCTCGGCTCCCCGTACCGCGTCTGCGTCGCCGGTCACGATCACGCGCGCGCCAAGCCCGCCGTCGCTCACGGCACGCGCCATGGCCTTCTCCGCGGAACGCAAATTCCCCGAGCCGTAATCGATGATGGCGACGACGCCGGTCATCCCGCGCGCCGCCCGAACGGCAACGCCAGAACCGCAAGCACGATCACCGAAACGAAGGCGCGATAGAAGAACACAAACGATGCCAGCAAAATGTGCTCCGGGTTGTGCCGCATATTCGTAATGCCGCAATCGAACACTTCGAAGAAGTCGAAGAACGCGGCCTTCAAGCTCATATCCGCCCAAAAGAAAAAATAGGGCGAGTAGGAATTCTCAAGCGTCCAGCCGGGCACCGGCGCTTCGGACACCCAGCCCTCGGGCACGGTCCCGAATATCGCGTTCGTGCACGATGAGATCCGATTATCGACGATGAAGGCGACCGGCCGCGCATTTGGGCTGTAGGGATCGCTCGGCACGTCGATTATCTGCGTGACTTGCGCCACGGCGTGCGTCGCAAGCGCACCGGCGACCGGCAACGACAAGATCGCCAGCATCGCATAGAGCAGGGTGCCGATCCGCGGCGCGCCCGCGACGTAAGCTTGAACCAAAGGCAACGCGACCGGCACGAACACAATCGCGACCGCCAGATAGACAAGCGCGAACTCGGCAAACGAAAGCTGCCAATCGGCCGTATACTGCCGCGCCAAAAAGAACAGCGGCACCGCGATGACGGCTGCAATCGCGAGCGGCAACACGCGCCCCATCACCCACCAATTGATCTGAGCCGGCCGCCCCGCCAGAACCCGGCCGATGGCGAACAAGGCGTGCACCGCGGGAATGGCAAGCGTCAGCACCGCCAGGACTGCGAATGCCAGCGCGGGCACCCGATAGATCAGCAGGAGAATCAGATCGTGCATGGCATCAACTTAACCGCCGAAGACAGCCGCAACTTGAGGCGGAGCGGGGCGGTCGCGTCAACGGCCAATGCTGCGGCCTTAAGGCCTAAAGGCTGCCCTTCGTCGACGGCACGCCGGTTTGGCGCGGATCCGCCTCGAACGCCGCGCGCAAAGCCCGCGCGCATGCCTTGAAGCAACTCTCGGCGATGTGATGATTGTTCTCGCCGTAGAGGTTCTCGATGTGGAGCGTCAGACCTGCGTTCTGCGCCAGGGCCTGGAACCACTCCTTGAAGAGCTCCGTGTCCATTTCGCCGAGCTTCGCGCGTGAGAAAGAGACCTTCCAAATGAAATACGGTCGGCCCGATACGTCGACGGCACAGCGTGTCAGCGTCTCGTCCATCGGAATTAAAGCATTGCCGAAGCGGCGAATGCCCTTGCGCTCGCCCAAGGCCTTGGCGATCGCGAGCCCGATCACGATGCCCGTGTCTTCGGTCGTGTGGTGAAAGTCGATATGCGTGTCGCCCTTCGCGCGTACCTTCAGATCGATGGACGAATGCTTGGAAAAGCTCTCGAGCATATGGTCGAGAAAACCGATCCCCGTCTGAACGTCGTACGTCCCCGTCCCGTCAAGATCGACGGCAACGGAAATATCGGTCTCGCGCGTCTTGCGATCGATGTTCGCTTTGCGCATGGAAAATAAGCCTTTCAAGCCCTTTGCGGACGAACCGCCCGCCGTCATATAGCAGGTTGTCCTAATTTTGAGCGAAAGGCAGAACCGCGCATGGTTGACGAGGCAGGGCAGGGCGAAATCTGGCGCCGCACGACCATCCTTTCCGTTCGTAAGGGCGGCCGCGTCGTCGTCGCAGGCGACGGCCAGGTCAGCCTCGGCCAGACCGTGATGAAGGGCAACGCGCGCAAGGTGCGCCGCCTCGGCCAAGGTAAAGTGATCGCAGGCTTCGCCGGTGCCACCGCTGACGCCTTCACATTGTTCGAGCGTCTGGAAGCAAAGCTCGAAGCGCATCCGGGCAATCTCACGCGCGCCGCAGTGGAACTCGCGAAAGATTGGCGCACCGACCGCTACCTCCGGCGTCTCGAAGCGATGCTTGCTGTCGCCGACGCCCAAACCAGTTTGATCCTCTCGGGCTCCGGCGACGTCGTTGAACCCGAAGACGGTTTGATCGGCATTGGCTCCGGCGGGAACTATGCACTGGCCGCCGCCCGCGCGCTCCTCACGCTCGACTTCTCGGCCGAAGAGATCGCGCGGCGCGCCATGAAGATCGCGGGCGATATCTGCGTCTACACCAACCACGAAGTCACCCTGGAAAGCCTATAGTTCATGAGCGTTCTGACCCCGCGCGACATCGTCTCCGAACTCGACCGCTACATCGTCGGCCAAGCCGCGGCCAAGCGCGCCGTCGCGATCGCCTTGCGCAACCGCTGGCGCCGCCAGCAATTGGCGCCGGACCTCCGCGAAGAGGTCATGCCGAAGAACATCTTGATGATCGGCCCAACCGGCGTCGGCAAAACCGAAATCTCGCGTCGCCTTGCCCGTCTCGCCAACGCACCGTTCTTAAAGGTCGAAGCGACGAAATTCACGGAAGTCGGCTACGTCGGACGCGACGTCGAACAGATCATCCGCGATCTCGTCGAAATCGGCATCGCAAGCGCGCGCGAGCGCCGCCGCAAGGACGTGAAAGCCCGCGCCGAACGGTCGGCTGAAGACCGCGTCGTCGAAGCGCTGGTCGGCGCGGGCGCCGCCGAATCCACCCGCGAAACCTTCCGCCGCAAACTGCGGGAGGGCGAACTAGACGACAAAGAAGTCGAACTCAACGTCGCCGACACAGGCGGCGGCATGCCGCAATTCGAAATCCCAGGTATGCCGGGCGCGAGCGTCGGCATGCTCAATCTGAATGATGTTTTCGGAAAGGCATTCGGCAACCGGCAGAAACTTCGCAAGATGAAGGTCGTCGACGCGCACGCACCGCTGATCGCCGAAGAATCCGACAAGCTGATCGACAACGAAGCGCTCGTCCAAGATGCGATCAAGACGGTCGAGAACGACGGCATCGTCTTCATCGACGAGATCGACAAGATCTGCGCGCGCGACGGCGGCGGGCGAGGCGGCGCCGACGTCAGCCGCGAAGGCGTGCAGCGCGATCTGCTGCCGCTGATCGAAGGCACCACCGTGTCGACGAAACATGGGCCCGTGAAGACGGACCACATCCTCTTCATCGCGTCGGGCGCGTTCCACACGGCAAAGCCATCGGATTTGCTGCCCGAATTGCAAGGCCGCCTGCCGATCCGCGTCGAGTTGCAAGCGCTGACCCGCGACGACTTCCGCCGCATCCTGACCGAGCCCGAGGCGAGCCTGATCAAGCAGTACAAAGCGTTGATGGCGACCGAAGGGGTGTCCCTTGAATTCACCGAGGACGGGATAGATGCCCTGGCCGATGCCGCCGCTGAGGTGAATGCGACGGTGGAAAACATCGGCGCGCGCAGGTTGCAGACCGTGATGGAACGAGTGCTCGAAGAGGTAAGCTTCCACGCGCCTGATAGTTCGGGTGCACGTATCAATGTCGACAAGAACTTCGTGACCCGCGAAATCGGTGCGCTGACCAAGAATTCCGACCTCTCGCGCTTCATACTTTGACGCGAGATCGCATGCGCGCACACTCACTAGGAGAGCTCAGATAAACGAATAAAAAGCTGCTCTAACATGTTGAGAAATCTGGAAGTCCCCAACGAATCGCGTTAGCTTCTTCCCCAGCAGAGCAGCGCCATCGGGTCGAATCCTCCCCCCGGATTCACGGTAGGCGCACCAGTTGGGGTCGCGGGTGCCAGAGCGAAACCTCTTTGTATGTTTTCCCGAGAGTGACGGGGGCCATTCGTATTTGGCCGCCCGCGAAATCTTCAATCCGAAGAGCATCGCGCATCTCCTATTTCGCAACACTGTCGCCGAGTCGTTTGAGGCTGTGGCCGCAGGCCAAGCGACCTACGCGGTCGTGCCCTTCTACAATTCGATCACGCAGTGGGACGGCGCGACGCTCAAGGCGCTGGCCAGCGGTGCGTACGAAGTCTTCGCGCAAGTCTGCATGCCGACGAGCTATGTCCTTGTCGCGCACCAGGACTACATCGACGAATTCCTGCAGACCTACACCTCGATCAAAGAGCTGGGCGACAACCCAAGCGCCGAAGATAAGGCGAAGATCTACACGCGGTTCCTGACGCGCATCTACGTTGGCGCTCACGCCGACGAACAATACCGTGGTCGCCTGATCCGCCCCGACTTGAAGAATTCGACCGTCGAACTGTCGCGCAATCCGCTGCGCATCCTGGAAGAGCTTTGCCGCTCCGACCAGATGATGCAGATGATGAAGGTCGGCCGCGTAGGCCCGGAATCGCGTCCCGATCGCTCCGGCGGCGGCATCTATCTACAGACCGCACAGCAAACCCGCGTGATCGACACGGTTCAGGCCCCGGCCGCACTCGTCGCCGCAGGACTGCTCGACGCGCCCGGCGATCCGGAAGGTTGGGACCAACCTGGATCACTGGGCGAGATCGTCTCGCTGCTCCGCAAGCTGCTCGTGCTCCTCAACGTCTACTCGTTCGGCGCGCCCGACCTGCCGGAGAACACGACACAGTACCTTTTGATCGGCCGCCGCAATGAACCGGCGCCTCCGAAAGACGCGCTCACACTGCCGGCGACGGTCACGACCCGCATCATGACAATGGTGCGCCCGCTGGTGAAGAAGTCGAGCGCCGATCAGTGGCTGAAGCCATTCAACGACATTTCGCGGCTCGCAAAACAGTATGGCTTCGTTTTCGACCGCGCGCCGATCACCGTATCTTCGGCCAAGAGCGCGACGTTCCTCTACGAAGGCGGCAAGCTCAAAGACACTGTCCTCGGTGCACCCGGAAGCGTCTTGGGTTGGCTATTCGGCGAAGGCCCAGGCTTCACCAGCAAAGACCGCACGCTGCGCAAGGTGCTGGAGAGAAAGCCCGCGGACAAACCGGCCGATGGCCGCTTCTTCCTCGGCGAGTACCCAAGCTGGTGTTACCAAGGCATCGACGCAAAACCCGGCGACGCCTCGCGTTGCTGTGCAGAACCGCACGCAACCGCGTCGGCAGAGCCAGATCCGTTCCCGCTGATCTTCCAATACTTGGTCGCAGGCCTGATCGCGCTCACCGTCGCCGGTTTGATCGCGATGTTCCTCTACTGCCCGCTCACAGGCGCGTGCGGGACGTCGTTCCGTCCGCAAGACCTGCGCATTGTTCCACCGCCGGTACCGGTAAACGTGCCCTCGGATGCGCAGCCGACCTCGCCGGGAATGCAGCCCGACGGCACCACCTTGCCGCCGCCCGCCTCGTCGACGCAGGCGCCTGCGCTTGCGCCATCGGCAAAGCCCTCGGTGAGCGAACCGGCACAGCCGCCGGCAGCATACCCAGGCGTCAAAGGCCCGGCGACCAGCCCGACCACTTCGACGCAACCGCCTGCCGTCTACCCTGGCGCCACGCAGAGCCCAGCGACGACCCCGAGTACATCGGCACAGCCGCCGTCGAGTTACCCGGGCGTCGTCAAGGGACCCGTCACGCCGACGCAAACACCGCCGAAGGCGACTGCACCGGCGACACCACCCGCGCCGACGACTCTGACACCCGCCTCGCCGACCACGACGACAGCCCAGCCGCCGCGTTTGGGTCCAGTCCCGGTGTTCCACGTTGCGTTCTTCGAAGGCAAAGCAAGCCTGACCTCGGACGCGATGAACGCGCTCGCCTCAGCCGCAAGCCAAGTCATCCAACTCGGCCGCACCGCAAAAATCCGCGCTGTGGCGCTCGGCCCCAAGGAAGACGACGACACCTGGCGTCGCCGTCGCCTGGTGATCGAAGACGAACTCGTCCGCCAAGGCGTGCCGCGCAACCAAATCACCACGGCACGTGCAGGCTCACAGCTGCTGATCACATTGCGGCCGGCCACGCAGCCCGCGCCCGCAAGCACAGGCAAGCGTGCGGCACTGGAATTAGACTCGGTGAAAGACCCGTTGATGGGCGACTACTAAGGCGCGCGTTTTCGTTTGAGATAGACGTAGAACGCGCCGCCGCCCCCGTGCTTTTGATGCGCGGACTGCACGCCGCTGACGAGCGCACGCAGTTCCTCAAGCCATAGCGGCACAAGTGTGCGAAGAACGCCGGCCTTCGATCGCTCCGGCATGACGAAGCGGTGACTGACTTCCTCGCGCGCCGCCGCGGGTGAGCCCTTGCCCGTAATCACCAGCACACAGCGGTTTCCGATCTCGTGGCCCCGCCGCACGAACGTAACGAGGCGCGCATGCGCTTGCGTCTGTGTCATCCCGTGCAGGTCGATTGTGGCGTCAGGATCGATCTTGCCGCGCCGCAGCCGCTCAGCCGTTGCACCATCGACACCGAACGGCGCGGGCCGCTTTACGGCAACGGGTGCAACGATACGCACTGGCGCCTCGACGGTTTTTGGGCGCGGCGCGGGTTTGGTCTCGCACTTTGCTTTCGCGGGCAGCTTTGGCGCTCGCGTACGCGGTTTGCGCACGTCGCGCGTTACGTGCTCCCACAATTCGCGCTCGTCCTCGCGAAGATCGCGCTTGCGTCCCATGGGAGTCAGTTAAGCCGCGCCGCAACGGCCTTGGGCATGAGCACGATGAGCCGCCCTTTGTGCGCCATGCGTCCGGCAATTTCTTCGGCCCGTTTGCCAGCACCCCAATAGACGTCGCCCCGATCCGGACCTCGAATGGCACCTCCCGTGTCCTGCGCGACGACCAAACGGCGAAACGCCACGTCTGGCCCGCTCTCGGCCGGCGCTGTCGCATCGATCCACATCGGCGCGCCAAGACCATGGAATTTGAGATCGACGGCGAGACTCGATTCGGGCGTCAGTCCAACGCTCTGCGCGCCTTCCGCACCCAACGCTGGATCGGCAATCGGCTGCTCCTTGAAGAACACAAACGAGGCGTTCTCGTTCATCAGCGCATCGGCCTTGGCGGGATTGGCGGCCAGCCAGCTGCGGATCCGCTGCATGGACATGTCTTCGCGCCTCACCTCGCCGCGGTCGATCAGCACGCGCCCGATCCCCGTATAGGGATGCCCGTTCTGCCCGTCATAGGCGACGCGAATGACCTCGCCGTTCGCAAACCTCACCCGCCCCGATCCCTGCACCTGCAGGAAGAACGCGTCGACCGGGTCGTTCACGTAGGCGATCACATTCGAACGCCCGCCCAAACCGGACGACACGATCTGCCCGCGCGTGGCGTAAGGCACAAGCTTCGTATCGTCGACCCGCCCGGCAATCCGCTCACCCTTCAGCGTCGGACGAAACGTACCGAGGTCGACCGAAACAAGATCGCTGGGCCGCGTGAAAAGCGGCGTCGTGAATTTGCCGCCCGCTACGCGGCTGCCCGTCAACTCCGGCTCGTAGTATCCGGTGAAGAGCCCAATCTCCTCGCCACGGTTCGACGCGACGACCGGTTCAAACCACGCTTCGAAGAACTGCCGCGCATTGCCTGGCGACTGAAGCGCCGCGTTGCATGCGCCGCGCCAATCGCCGACCGTGCCGTAGGCCGCGACACCGCCGAACGCATCGGCGTCGTTGCGCTTCACCAACCGCTTGCACGACCAAGAAAATGCGGCGAGCGCACCCTTCGGATCGCTCACCGCCCAATCGTCGAGCTTCGCAAAACTTGTTCGTTCGAACCGAAGCTCGTCGACCGGCTTCTCGCCAACGACGCCGCTGAGCGGCGCGCATGCCGCCGTCAGAATCAGGATTGCCGCGCTGGCCGCACGTGAAAGACGCATGAGGTGGTCGGGCTTAAACAGCGGCGGCGGTAGCGACGAGTTTCCAGTTCGGATCGCCCGAGCGCGTATCGCGTGCGAACGTCCAAACGTCGGTCACTTCGCGCACGACGCCGGCCGCGCCTTCGATAACCGCGCCCGCCGCATCCCGCGTTGCGCTGATGAGTTCGCTGACGAAGCGCACCGTCACTTCCGCAATGCGCCCGCGCAGGCCCGCATCGTCGAGGCTCGTTTGCTTCAAACCGACGAACGAGAAATCGATTTTGTGTCCGGCCTTCTCGCGTTCGGCAATGGCTGCATCGAAGCTTGCGTAGACTTCTTCACCCAACAGCGGTTTCAGCGCTTGGCGATCGCCGTCGGCATAAGCGCGTGCGATCATTTCATGCGCGACCTTCGCGCCGCTCACAAAACCGTCCGGATCGAAATTGCCGTCCGCTTCGCGAATCTGCTCGACGCCGAGCGCCACAGGCGAACCTGGCAAAACTTTCGCCATCACGCTGTCGCGCACAACATGGCGGGGTGGCATGTCGCGCGCACGCGGCAGCGGCACCACGTTGTCTTCTTTCGCGGCCGCAGGACGACGTGTCTCGACGCGACGCGGATCGTACGGAGGTTGCTGCTCGTTCCCGGTGCGTTTGCCCAGGACCGAGTACAAGCGAAAGAAAACGAAGGCAGCGAACGCTGCCAGGATCACCAATTCCAAGACCGTTCCGGTCATCGACCCAATCCATTTCCGGGAGAGCGCACGACCCACTCTTTTTTGCCGCATGGGCCGAAACAACAGGTGGCCGCAAACGGCGTGCGCTTGGGGATAAACCCTACAGCCACAATCCTTTCCGGTCCATAGCGGCCGTCGAAACGACGAGGCCTAGGTGTGTTCAATTTCGGTGCAACGCCTATATGAACCAAGACAAGCGCTTGTACGTGCCCTCAAACCCGTGATAGCCACCCGCCCGCACAAGTTTGCGGCAATTGCGTAAGCTTTCCTCAAGGACAACAGATGACTGACACGCCCACGAACGGCACGGTTCCGCCCGACCAACTGGATGCAGGCGCCGCCTCGCAAATCCAGGTTCTCGCCCAATACGTTAAAGACTTGTCATTTGAGAACCCGGCCGCGCCGATGAGCTTGCAGGGCCAAAAGCCCGCGCTCGAAGTGGGCGTAGATGTTCAGGCGCGCGGCCTTGGCATCGACCAATACGAAGTCACGATCCGCATCCGCGCCGACGCGAAGGCCGCGACGCAAACGATCTTCGTCTGTGAAGTTTCTTACGCGGGCGTGTTCGTCTTGAAGAACATCGCGCAAGAAAATATCCAACCGATCCTCTTGATCGAGTGCCCGCGCCAGCTGTTCCCGTTCGCACGCCGCGTCGTCGCCGATACGACGCGTGACGGTGGCTTCCCGCCCTTGATGCTCGATCCGATCGATTTCTTGACGCTCTATCGCGCACAACTCGCGCAGCAAAAGGCGCAAGCACCGCAAGCCGCGGTCTAGTTCCGCCAAATCGCACCAGCACCGAGGCCTGCAACCGCAGCCTCGTGCTGGAAAAGTTCGTCCATGGTGATTTGCGCAGGCAGTGGCTTCGGCCGCGGCGGGATCGGCATGTGCACGACCTTCGCCCCGTTGCCCGCAGCAGCATCCGACGCGACGAGCTCAAGCGCGGCCTGCCGCCCACCTGAAAGTTCCAGATAAACCTGCGCCAGCAGCTCCACGTCGAGCAGCGCGCCGTGTCCCTTGGTCTTGCGTTCGTCGAGCGCGATGTTGAAGCGCTTGCAAAGCGCATCGAGCGACGCCGGCGACCCCGGAAACTTCCGCCGCGCAATCAGCAGCGTATCGATTGCGCGGTCCGGATCGAGCTTCGACTTAGCCGCCCGCACCAATTCCGAATTCAAAAACTTGAGATCGAACTCCGCGTTGTGAATGACAAGCGGACTGTCGGCGATGAATTCCAAGAACCCGTCGACCTCATCCGCAAACAGCGGCTTGTCGACCAAGAACTCCGTCGAAAGATTCGTAATCCGCCGCGACTCTTCCGGCACGTCGCGTTCGGGGTTCAGATAAGTGTGGTAGCGCGCGCCGGTCGGTGTGCCGTTGTTTAGTTCCAGACAGCCGATCTCGATGATCCGGTGCCCCTGCGCCGGATCAAGTCCCGTCGTTTCCGTGTCCAGCACGATCTCGCGCATGTTGCTGATTCGCCGCCCAAATCTTGCCCGGACGATGCTTCAGCGCTTCGATGATCGCAACGACTTGGGCTTCCGCATGCGCAAGCCCTTTCGAGCTATCAACAACAAATTCCGCGCGCTTCCGCTTCTCTGCGTCGCTTACCTGTTTCTGCACGATGAGATCCAGTTTCTCGACCGTCATGCCGGGCCGCGCCAACACACGCTCACGCTGCAATTCCGCAGAGGCCGACACGACGACGACAACGTCCACACGCTTCTCGCCGCCTGTTTCGAAGAGCAGTGGCACATCGATCACCGCCATCGAAGCACCCGATGCTGCCGCGCGTTCAAGAAAGTCGCGCTGCGCCAAACCGACAAGCGGATGCACAACCGCCTCGAGCTTCTTCATCGCCTCAGGCTTGCCGAGCACCGCGCGCCCCAACAAATCGCGATCGACGCGCCCATCGACGACCGCTCCTGGAAACAACGCTTGAATTGGACCGACCGCGAGCCCGCCTTTGTCATAAAGAAAATGCACCGTCGCATCGGAGTCGCAGACCGGCACGCCATGCCGCGCGAACATCTTCGCGGTCTCGGTCTTACCCATGCCGATCGAACCGGTGAGCCCGATAATCAACATCAGCGCCGTCCCTCAAGAATAGAAACGAGATGCTCGCGCAACGCTGCGCTCACGGTCGGCTCCACACCAAACCACGCGGCAAAGCCGGGCCGCGCCTGATGCAACAGCATCCCAAGCCCATCCACCGTCTTCAGCCCCTGCAGGCGCGCCTGCGCGAGCAACGGCGTCTCAAGCGGCCGGTACACGATGTCGGCGACAACACCCTGCCGCATCGGCTTCAGGTCAATCTCCAGCGGCGGCTGACCCACCATCCCGAGGCTCGTCGTATTCACAAGCAAACCCGCGGCGGCGAGCAAGGTAGGCAACCCACTCCATTTTTCCGCAGACACACGCCCGCCAAAAAGCGCAGCCAAAGCTTGCGCCTTCTCAGCTGTTCGATTGACCAGATGCACCTGCGACGTGCCCAGCGAAAGCAACGCGGCAACCACACCCCGCGCGGCACCACCGGCACCTAAAACAACAACGTTCTTGGAGGCAAGCGAAGCGACGCCTGCTTCGCGCAACGATTCCGCGAACCCAAACACATCGGTGTTTCGACCGAGCGCACGCCCACCCTCGAACACAATCGTATTGACCGCGCCCGTCGCCTCCGCCGCATCGTCGCGCGTATCGACCAAGCCGAACGCCGCCTCCTTGTGCGGTAGGGTCACATTCAATCCGCGGAACCCAAGTTTCGGCAGCGCCTTGAACGCATCGGCAAAGCCGTCCGGCGCGACCGCGAGCGGCACGTAGGCGGCATCCAATTTGTGCTCAGCGATCCAATAGCCGTGCAACGCCGGCGACAGGCTGTGCCCGATCGGCCAACCCGCAACGCCTGCCAGTTTCGCTGCACCCGAAATCGTCATGCCTTCAACATGCCATGCGTGCGTAGAAAATCGAGGAGCGGCACAAGCGGCAAACCCAAGATTGTGAACGTGTCGCCGTCGATGCGCGAAAAGAGCTGAATTCCGAGCCCTTCAACATGATACGCACCGACACTCCCCAAGATATCCTCACCTGCATTCGCAAGGTAGACCTCCAGAAAATCGTCGGAAAAGTCGCGCATCGTCAGCCGCGCTTCTTGCACCACACGCCAAACAACCGAACCCTCGCGCGCCACCGACACCGCTGATGACAACACATGTGTGCGCCCGCGGAGTTGCCGAAGCTGTTTCCGCGCGCCGTCCGGCGTACCGGGCTTCTGAAAGATCTCTGCGCCGACGCTCAGGACCTGATCCGCCCCAATCACAAACGCTTCGGCGCGCCGCGCGCTCACCTTCACCGCCTTCATTTCAGCCAGGAAATCCGCGACATCCCGCGGCAACGCCTTCTCCGCCGTCAGCGACTCGATGATGGCCACCTCGTCAACACGCGCAGTCTCGACACTGAATGCCACCCCGGCCGCGCGCAGCAGTCGCTGCCGCGCAGCACTGCCTGAGGCAAGTACGATGCTACTCATTCGAGCGGCTGACGCGCACGCGAATGCAACGCGATCACGGCCGCCGCCGTTTCCTCAATCGACCGGCGCGTCACATCGATCACCGGCCAGCCTTTTTCCCCAAAGAGACGGCGCGCAAACGCAACCTCGGCGCGGACCGCGTCCAGATCGACGTAGTCGGTTTCGTCCTCTTCGTTCAGCGACAAAAGCCGGTTCTTCCGGATTTGGATCAATCGCTCTGGGCTCGCCAACAGCCCAATCACCAACGGCCGTTTGACGGTGTAGAGCTCCTGCGGAAGCGAAACCCCAAGTACGATCGGCACGTTCGCAGCCTTAATGCCGCGATTGGCGAGGTAGATGCAGGTTGGCGTTTTCGACGTCCGGCTGACGCCCACGAGAATGACATCGGCTCGGTCCAACGTCGCCGTACTCTGCCCGTCGTCATGCGCCATCGTGAAATTGAGCGCGTCGATGCGCGCAAAATAACGTGTGTCCAACTCATGCTGCGCGCCCGGACGATGACTGACCTCCGCCCCGAGATAGGCGCCCAGAAGGTTCATCACGGGATCGATCACTGCAACCGATGGCTGCTCCAGCTCGCGGCAGCGCACTTCCAGCGCCTCACGAAGCTCTTGATTGACCATCGTATGCAACACGAGACCTGGTGCGCCTTCGATCTCCGCAAGTGCGCGTTCAAGCTGCTTGCGCGAACGAACCAACGGATACACGTGTTCGATCGCGTGCCCCATATCGAACTGCGCGCACGCGGCCTTCGCCACGGCATTCAGTGTCTCGCCGGTTGAATCCGACACGAGATGAAGATGGTAGTAGATGCCCGCGCTGCGCTGATTATGCACGACACGCCTTGAGGATCAGTCTGTGTGTATCAACCCTGATAAGACCGGGGACAAACCATGGATGCAAGCACCATCCCATTGGTCCCCCGCCAACCCAGTTCCAAGACCTATAGATCTCCACGGCGGCGCCTCTCCCAACCATGCTCATCCCGCACTTTGAATAACTCGACGCGCGAACATCCCATCCACACAGCGCACGACGCTCGCGTGCGCTAGATATCTGCGCTTTCGTTCACCATCCCCAAATGTGGATCAACGCAGAGCCTGGGTATGACCTTGGGGACCGCGTGCACAGGGGCTATTTGTCCCAATTCTCCACACGCCAATCATCTTCCTACATCCTAATAGATCTCTATAAATCATTAGGTAGTTGGTGCTCTTGAGCGTGTTCGATCAAATTGGAGATCTGGTGGTTTTGAACTTTCGCGACGTGACCGTGACGTTCGCCGATGCGCGCCCAACGCGCACCCGGATTGACCGCGCATGAGAGTTGCGGTTGTGTTGTTCAATCTTGGCGGACCGTCATCGCTCGAAGCGGTCGAACCGTTTTTGTTCAACCTGTTCAACGATCCCGCAATCATCCAAATGGCGCAGCCCATGCGGTGGGTTTTGGCGAAATGGATTACGCGCCAACGCGGCCCAATCGCACGCGAAATCTATGCGAAAATGGGAGGCGCTTCACCAATCCTCGGCCAAACCTACAGCCAGGCTTCCGCACTCAAATCGGCACTCGCAAACGACGACGCAATACATTTCGAAACCTTCGTGGCGATGCGCTACACGACCCCACGTGCCTCCGACGTAGTCGAGCAAGTTCGCCGCTTCCGTCCGAACCGCGTTGTCCTGTTGCCGCTCTACCCGCAATTCTCGACCACGACATCGCGCTCGTCGCTACGCGAATGGCACCGCCTCGCACGCGAGATCAAAGCACC
This sequence comes from Alphaproteobacteria bacterium, assembly GCA_031365165.1. Taxonomy (GTDB): domain Bacteria; phylum Pseudomonadota; class Alphaproteobacteria; order Micropepsales; family Micropepsaceae; genus SZUA-430. The sequence continues at coordinate 16,845 of JANLXP010000405.1, read as the reverse complement.
CGTGGCAACGATCTGTTGCTACCCGCAAGACAAAGGCTTCATCGCAGCGCAAGCAGACCTGATCGCCGAGAGCATCGCGACGCTCGCACCGAACGTGCGGTTCCGCTTGCTGTTCTCTGCACACGGACTTCCCGAACGGATCGTAGCCGCGGGCGATCCCTACCAAGCCCAGGTCGAGCAAACGGCGAAGGCGCTCGCTGACAAACTCGCGCGGCCACAGCTCGATTGGCGCGTCTGTTATCAAAGCCGTGTCGGCTCGCTGAAATGGATCGGGCCCGCAACCGATGACGAGATCAAGCGGGCAGGGGCCGAAGGTCTTGCGATCGTGATCGCACCGATCGCCTTCGTGTCCGAACATTCCGAAACGCTGGTCGAACTCGATATCGATTACGCCAAGCTCGCGGCCGAGAGCGGCGTGATGAGCTACACCCGCGTGCCAGCGGTCGGCACACACCCACTCTTCATCGAAGGGCTGGCCAACATCGTGAAGGGCGCCCTTGAGCGCGATGGTGTAAAACCTGGCAGCGGCACGCGTGTTTGCCCCGCGCCCTGCAGGCAATGCCCGCTCGAGAAGAAAGCCGCATGAGCGAGACGCTTGCCGCCCTCTATCCCTGGCTGAAGGCCCTGCACATCATCGCGGTCATCGCTTGGATGGCGGGCTTGCTCTATCTGCCGCGCCTCTTCGTCTACCACTGCGAAGTAACCCCCGGCAGTGCTGAGGATGAGCGTTTCAAGACAATGGAACGCAAACTCATGCGTGTGATCATCAACCCATCGATGATCATGGTTTGGATCTTGGGCCTCACGCTGGCGTACACGCTCGGTGTCTGGACCGAGGTTTGGTTCCACGCGAAGCTGTTTCTGGTGATCGTCTTAAGCGGCCTGCACGGGATGCTGAGCCGCTGGCGCCGCGACTTCGAAGCCGGCAAGAACATCAAGTCCCAACGCTTCTTCCGCATCGTCAACGAAGTGCCGGCCGCCCTGATGGCAGCCATTGTCATACTCGTCGTGGTGAAACCCTTCTAAGGCGGAAACCCCCCGTTTCACGCCGAAAATTAAAGTCCCGACATCCCCTTCTCAGCGCCTGCGGGGTGGGCTACATAATAGGCCACCTTACGAAAACGTCCGGAAATTGTCCGCCAACGGGGCCACCGCATCGCGCGCGAGCGCGGCGCACCTTACAAGGCCAGCGACGGACCGGCTCTCCAAATCAAGCCGAAGCAGCTTCCGAACGATCAATATTTCCCCTTCGAAGGCATCGGTTTTGGGCACCGCCCGAAATCCGATTCTCCCACCACCCGCCTATCTAAATTTCATCAGAGAGTAAGTTCCAATGTCGCTTCAAGAAGTTATGAAGCTCCAAGACCTCAAAAATAAAACGCCTGCCGCCCTTCTCGAACTCGCCGAAGAGCTGAAGATCGAGAATGCGTCCGCGATGCGCAAACAAGACATGATGTTTGCGATCCTCAAGCAACTCGCCGAGCAAGAAGTCGAAATCACCGGCTCGGGTGTCGTCGAAGTTCTGTCCGACGGTTTCGGGTTCCTCCGCGCGCCGGAGTCGAACTACCTGCCGGGTCCCGACGACATCTATGTCAGCCCAACCCAGATCCGCCGCTTCGCGCTGCGCACCGGCGACACCGTCGACGGTCCGATCCGCGGACCCAAGGACGGCGAACGTTATTTCGCGCTGCTCAAGGTCACCTCGATCAATTTCGAAGATCCCGAGAAGCAGAAGCACAAAGTCCATTTCGACAACCTGACACCGCTCTATCCCGACAAACGCCTCAAGATGGAAATCGCCGACCCGACGGTCAAAGACCGTTCGGCGCGCGTGATCGACATCGTGGCGCCATTGGGCAAAGGCCAGCGCGCGCTGATCGTCTCGCCGCCGCGCACCGGTAAAACCGTGCTGCTGCAGAATATCGCGAAGTCGGTCGCCGCGAACCATCCTGAGTGCTTCCTGATCGTTCTCCTGATCGACGAGCGTCCCGAAGAAGTCACCGACATGCAGCGCACCGTGAAGGGCGAAGTCATCTCGTCGACCTTCGACGAGCCGGCATCACGTCACGTTCAGGTCGCCGAAATGGTGATCGAGAAGGCAAAGCGCCTCGTCGAACACAAACGCGACGTCGTGATCCTGCTCGACTCGATCACGCGCCTCGGCCGCGCCTACAACACCGTCGTTCCGTCCTCAGGCAAAGTGCTGACCGGCGGCGTCGACGCGAACGCGTTGCAGCGTCCGAAGCGCTTCTTCGGCGCCGCGCGCAACATCGAAGAAGGCGGCTCGCTGACCATCATCGCGACCGGCTTGATCGACACCGGCAGCCGCATGGACGAAGTCATTTTCGAAGAGTTCAAAGGCACCGGTAACTCGGAAATCGTTCTCGACCGTAAGGTCGCCGACAAGCGCGTCTTCCCGGCGATGGACATTCTGAAGTCCGGCACCCGTAAGGAAGAACTGCTCGTCGAAAAGCAGGTACTTCAGAAGATGTACGTGCTGCGCCGCATTCTGAACCCAATGGGCGCGACCGACGCCATCGAGTTCCTGCTCGACAAGCTGAAGAGCACGAAGCAGAACTCGGACTTCTTCGACGCGATGAACACCTAAAAGCGCTAAGGCCTGGACCTACCGTCCGGGCCTTTTCTCCGCTAGGTTCGGGTCTTGGGAAAGGGCCAAGGCCAACTGGGAACCACATGCGCGCGCACTCATTCCTCGCAGCCGTCTTCTCACTAATTCTACCGATTGCGGCCCACGCCGAAGGCATCTCGCAAGAGCGCCAATCCTATCTCGAAGGCGTGTGGAGCGGCGTTCCGACCGAGGTCAGCGCCAACAAGCTTTGCTCGACAACAGAACCGCCGGCTGAGGCCACAACACTCGCGATCGAGTTCCTACGCTCCGGCGGAGTGGCATTCGTCGACGATGGCACCGAAGCCGCCGGCCGTGGGCCGATCATCTCCGCAAGCGAAGCAAACGGCGTCGTCTCGCTTACGATCGGAAACGAGGCCTGGCGCTTCCGTCCCGACACGAAGGACATCATGTACCGCGTACGCTCGTCCGCCTCGCTCGGCGGCGACGTCGACACGATGGTGTTCAAGCGCTGCAAGGCGGCCGCCGATCGCGCAGCGATTGCGTTGGACGACGGTGCGCTCAAGTTTCTCGCGGCCGACCTGCCCGGCGATGAAGCATTCTTCATCGACGAACGCCACGCTGCCAAGACCGGTGATCGCTGTGCGGTGCAAGAGACGCAGTATTTGTTTTTTGTCCTGATCGGACCCGCTGAGTTCCGCATCAGCCGTTGGAACAGCTTCGCAATTGCCGACAAACTCGCCGTCAAGACGCCGGTAAAATTGCCGCTCGATTCCGTGTCCGATTGGCGCATCGAGAATGCCCGCGCCGACGGCAAGAAATTCGTCATCCGCATGCACGACTACGACAACGCGAAGGCGGCGCCCGAGACGATCCACGTAGAGACGAAAGCAGACGGCATTGCGATCCCGGAATGGCACCGCACATACGTCCGGTGCAAAGGCTTCCAGTCCCGCAGCTAGACCCATCCAAGCGGAGTTAGCGATGTCACATCTCCACACAACACTCGTGGCATTTTCCGCGTTGAGCTTGACGGTTGCTTGCGCCCAGGGCGAGCCGGCCGCATCGCGCACGGTACAAACGAGCGCAGGCGCCGTCGCGGTGGAGGAGGTCGCCAGTGGCCTCGATCATCCGTGGGGCTTAGCCTTCCTGCCCGATGGCAGGCTCCTGGTCACCGAGCGCGCGGGGCGGCTTCGCATCCTGGGTGCGGACAAGAAGCTGTCGGCGCCGCTCTCAGGTGTGCCGGCGGTCCAAGCAAGCGGGCAGGGCGGTCTGCTCGATGTCGCGCTCGATCCCGCGTTCAAAACGAACAAGGCGATCTATCTTTCGTTCGCAGAACCGGGTGAAGGCGGCACCTCCACGGCACTCGCACGCGCCACGCTCGGCGAGGGCAAGCTTGAGAACGTGAAGCTGCTCTTCCGCCAACTACCGAAGGTCACGGGCAACGGCCACTTTGGCGGACGCATCGCCTTCGCGCGCGACGGCCATCTATTCCTGACCACGGGCGAGCGGCAAAAGTTCGAACCCGCCCAAGATCTGAAAAGCCATTTGGGCAAAGTCATCCGGATCAACCGCGACGGCACGGTTCCGGCGGACAACCCCTTCGTCGGCCGCGCCGACGCGAAGCCTGAGATTTGGTCTTACGGTCATCGCAATGTGCAAGGTGCCGCGATCGATCCCGTCACCGGCGCGCTCTGGACGATTGAGTTCGGTCCCGCCGGCGGCGACGAATTGAACCGCCCGGAGGCTGGCAAGAACTACGGCTGGCCGCTTGTCAGCTGGGGCAACCACTACGACGGCCGCCGGATCGCGAAACCTTCAACGCGCCCGGACCTCACAGACGCCGTCAAATATTGGAACCCCTCGATCAATCCGTCCGGCATGATTTTCTACACCGGCGCAATGTTCCCATCTTGGAAGAACAATTTGCTGGTTTCAGGTCTGGGTCCCCTCGGCATCGTCCGGCTGACGATTGAAAACGGCAAGGTCACGGGCGAAGAGCGCATCGAGCTTGGAGACCGCATCCGCGACGTCGACCAAGCACCCGACGGCTCGATTTACGTCGCGACCGACCAGGACGACGGCCGCATCTGGCGCCTACACAAGTAGCTCAGCGCGCGGTCATTCCGCCGTCGACCACGACCTCCGAGCCCGTCATGAACGCGGCGTCGTCCGACGCCAAGAACACGACCGCGCTCGCGATGTCGGCCGGCACGCCCAGCCGCCCGAGCGGATGCAGCGCAATCGCGTTCGCGCGCACTTCGTTTGCGCCGCCACCGCTGGCCGCGGCAAGATCGTCGAGCACCTGCTGCCCCATCTTCGTTTCGATGACGCCCGGATGGATCGAGTTGACGCGGATCTTCAAGCCCAACTGCGCGCACTCAAGCGCCGCCCCTTTGGTCATCAACCGGACCGCACCCTTCGATGCGTTGTAGGGCACGGCCAATGCGGCGCCGGTAAGCCCCGCAACCGACGACAAATTTATGATCGATCCGCCCCCGGCCCATTGACCGCCGCGTTTGCCGATCGCGCCCATCGCCGTCTTCATGCCTAGGAACACGCCCTCGACGTTGATCGCCTGCATGTTGCGAAACTCTTCGATGGTCGTCATCGCCATCGGCTTCAGAAAAAAGATACCTGCGTTGTTGAGCAGAATGTCGAGCCCGCCGAACCGCCGTTCGGCCTCGCCGACCACGGCCTGCCACTGGCTCTCGTCGCGCACATCGTGATGCATGTAACCGGCGCGCGCGCCCTTGGATGCGATCGCCGCAGCCGTCGCCTCGCCGTCGGCATCGAGCACGTCGGTGATCAGAACGGCAGCACCTTCCGCGGCGAGGGCTGCCGCCGATGAAGCGCCGAGGCCACGCGCCCCGCCTGTCACCAGTGCGACGCGTCCCTGAAGTTTCCCGGCCATATTTCGATCCTCCGCGTGTTTTACAAGTGTTCGCGCCTTTTCGGGGGCAGGTCAAACAACGCGATTTGACGTCACCCGAGAGTCAGGTCACGCTCGATCAGATGTGAAATTGGGAGAGCCACGGCGATGGATGGAAAATCTCACGACCAAGCGAAGTACCACGCCATGATCGACAGCACGGTCGAGGACTGGGCGATCATCGTGAAGGCTGCGGCACCGTTTCAAAAGGACCTGCCGAACCGCATCGTCGCCCATTTGAATCTTCTCAAAGGCGATTGCGGCGGCTACGCGATCGACCGCCTCGAACACTCGCTGCAAACAGCAACCCGTGCGCACCAAGCAGGTCAGGACGAAGAGTACGTCGTCTGCGCGCTCGTCCACGACATCGGCGACACGTTAGGCCCGGCCAACCACGCCGACATTGCGGCCGCGATGGTGAAGCCATACGTGTCGGAGCAAAATCACTGGATCGTCGAGAAGCACGCGATGTTCCAGGGCTATTATTTCTTCCATCACTTGGGCCTCGACCGGGACATGCGCGATCAGTTCCGCGGCCACCCGAACTTCGAACCCTGCGCGCAGTTCTGCCATCTCTACGATCAGAACTCGTTCGATCCAGCTTTCAAGTCGATGCCGCTCGACGCCTTCGTGCCGATGATCCACCGCGTCTTCGAACGCCCGAAGAACTCGATCTATCTCCGCAAGGAAAAAGCAGCCGCCGCCGAATAGCGATTCTGCTCGGCAGTTAACTTGTGATGTTGAGGGTGACGGTGCTGAGCGCCATCACCAGCAGCACGGCAAGCCGAAGCGCGTGGTGCCCGAAGGACATCCTCGGGAGCCTGGGATAGGTCGCAATCGTGGTGTAGGCCAATCCTATCGTTGCGGGTGTCATGTCGTCTCTCCACTCAAAAAGCAGCGGCGGTGCTGTCACCGCGAGTCAGTTCCTGATACCGTCAGTCTATATGTCTAAATAGACAGAGAAGCTGACGATGGGAAGTGACGGCCGACACACCCGACAGCCGAACCGCCAAACCTTCGGCTCACTTTTTCGGGAGCCCTATCAGATCTATCTGCAATGGCTCTACGGCCGCCTGAAAGAAGAGGGCTTCCCGGACATACGCGCGGCGCATAGCACTGTGGTCAGGCGCATGTCCGCTGAAGGTATCCGCGTCACCGACCTCGCCGACCGCGCAGGCATGACGAAGCAGAGCATGGCCTACCTCGTCGAAGATTTAATCGCCTTGGGTTACGTGAGCACGGCGCCCGACCCGACCGACGGCCGGGCGAAGCTCGTCGTGACGACGGCGAAGGGTGAAAGCCTGCTCGCCGCGTCCCGTAGGTTGGGGGATATCTACGAACGGCACGTCGCCAAACTTCTGGGCGTCAACGATGCGAAGAAGCTGCGAACCTTGCTCGAAGAGTTGAACCACAAACTGACGGGAAGTCCCCCGCCTTAACCCGGAATCAGAACCAACGATCCCGTCGTCTGCCGGCTCTCGAGCGCGCGATGCGCGTCGGCCGCCTGCGCGAGCGCAAAGCGTTTCGGCTCGTTGCGACGGACAACGCCGCGCGCGATCAAGTCGAACAACTCGCCGGCGCCTGTGTCGAGTTCTTCCGGCGTGGTTACGTAGTTCATCAGAGTCGGCCGCGTGAAGTAGAGCGACCCCTTCTGCGCGAGCAGCGCGCCATCGAACGGCGGCACCGGACCGCTGGCATTTCCGAAGCTGACGAAAAGGCCAAGCGGTGCCAGCGAGTCGAGCGTCGCCATGAACGTGTCGCGACCGACGGAATCGTAGGCGACCGGCACGCCCTTACCGCCGGTGATCTCACGCACCCGCGCCGCGATGTTTTCGCGCGACGAGACGATCACGTGATGACAGCCGAGCCGCTGCGCAAGCTCGACCTTCTTGTCGTTGCCGACCGTTCCGATGACCGTCGCACCGAGCGAGCGCGCCCACTGCACGGCGATCATCCCGACGCCGCCGGCGGCCGCATGAAACAGGATCGTGTCACCCGCCTTCACCTTGTACGTACGCCGTAGCAGGAAGTGTGCGGTGAGACCTTTGAGCAGGATAGCCGCGGCGATGTCGTCGCTGACGCCATCGGGGATCTTCACTGCCCGGTTCGCGACCACATTGTGCGCCTCGCTATAGGCGCCGACCGGGCCGGACGCGTACGCGATGCGATCGCCTTCGCGGAAGCGGGTGACACCCGGACCGACACTCTCGACAACGCCTGCCGCCTCAAGTCCGAGGCCGGAGGGCAGGGGCATTTTGTAGAGCCCGCTGCGGTGATAGATGTCGATGAAGTTGACACCGATCGCTGTGTGGCGGACACGGACTTCGCCCTCGCCCGGTGGCTTCAAAGCGACGTCTTGAAACGACAAAACGTCGGCGCCGCCGACCCGCTCAAACCTGATCGCTTTCGTCATCGCAAACCTCGGTCAAAAATAGCGCCGCAGTCCTTTCGAACCGCAGCGCTCACAAATTAGGCGAACCTCTGTGCCGCAGGCCCGTCGCTGACGACACGCAACTTGAGTACCGACTCCAACTGCACCGGATCCGTGATCGGCGCGGAGCATGTTTCGCCTGCACAGAAATAGACCGTCGGCCGGTTGTTGACCTGTCCCTTGCCATGGGCCGGATGGTTTGTGCGAAGAGCTTCACCCGGTGCCACGATCGTGATGATTTTGTTCGGCGCGCTCAAGCGGCGGAACACGTCGCGGAAGGCGTTGACGCCGGCCTCGTTGCGCTGCCCGACGATCACGATCTGCTGCGCGCGCAAGACAAGGTCGAAGCCGTTGTAGAGTGTCGCCGCCGACACGATCTGCCGCCGCGCGTCGTCGCCGAACGCCTGCGCAATGACGCTGAAGCGCTCTGCGTGATCGACGTCGCCGGTGAGCGCGTTCAGTCGCACGAGCACATGCATCATCGTGCCGTTGACCGAAGGCGTCGCGCCGTCCATCGCAGTCCGCACGCGAACGATCAGCGCCTCGCCGTCCGACGGTGTCAGCGAGTAGCCGCCGATATCGGAGCGCCAGAATTTTTCGTTGAGCGTCTTTGTCCAGAGCAGCGCCTTTTCCAAGTAGGGCTGGTGACCCGTGATCTCGTAGAGCGCAAGCGCCGCACGCGCCATGTTCGCGTAGTCGTCGGCGATGCCGGACGTTCCGGTTTTGCCGGCGCGCCAGCTATGCGAGAGCGTGTCGTCCTTGCCCATCGTGTCGGCGACGAACCAGAATGCCTTCACAGCGGCGGCTTGCCAGTCCGCGCGGCTGAACGCATCCGAGGCCTGCGTCAGCGCGTGGATCATGAGCCCGTTCCAATCGGCGAGCACCTTGTCGTCGCGAGCAGGCTTCACCCGCTTCTCGCGCGCGAGGAATAGCTTCTCGCGCAGTGCATTCAGCTTACCCTCTTGCACCGCCGGCAACGGCACCGGGGTACGCAAGCGGTGCAAGATATTCTTGCCTTCCCAATTGCCGCCGGCACGCACGTCGTAGACCTGACGAAACAGCTCCGCGTCCTTGCCGAGCAGATCGTCGATCTCGGTCTCGCTCCAGACGTAGAACGAACCTTCCTCGCCCTCGGAGTCCGCATCGATCGACGACGCGAACCCGCCGCCGTCCGTCAGCATCTCGCGCATCACCCAACCGACAGTCTCTTCGACCCGGGAGCGAAGCGTCTGGTTGCGGTTCTGCAGCCAGACCATCGTCAAGATGTCGACCATCTGCGCGTTGTCGTAGAGCATCTTCTCGAAGTGCGGCACGAACCAGCGCTCGTCGACCGAGTAGCGTGCGAACCCGCCGCCCAAGTGATCGTATATGCCGCCTTGGCACATCGTAATCAGCGTCATGTCGACCGCATGCTGGAACTGCGGCATCGACGTGTTCAGATAGCCCCGCCACAACAGTTCGATCGCCGGCACGTTCGGAAACTTCGGCGCGCCCATCAGTCCGCCATGGAACACGTCGAACTGTTGGCAGAGCCGCTTCATCGCGAGCTCAAGCGTGGTCGGATCAAGCTGCTGCCCGCCCCGGTTCGCCTCGAACAATTGCGTGAGGCCCGTGCGCAGCGTCGTCGTGTTCTTCGTGACCTGCTCGCCGTTCTCCCGGTAGAGGCGCGCGACCTCGCGCAGCACATCGGGGAATGCGGGCTTGCCGAACTTCGGCTCCGGCGGAAAGTAAGTGCCGCCACCGAACGGCTCACCTTGCGGCGTCAGAAAGATCGTGAGCGGCCAACCGCCCTGTTCGCCCATCATGTTGAGCGCGGTCTGATAGATCGCATCGATGTCGGGACGTTCCTCGCGGTCGACTTTGATGTTGACGAAGAGGTCGTTCATCACCGCGGCGATGGTCTCGTTCTCGAAACTCTCGTGCGCCATCACATGGCACCAATGGCACGCGGCATATCCGACCGAGAGCAGGATCGGTTTGTTCGCAGCGCGCGCCTCTTCCAGCGCCTCCGGTCCCCATTGCCGCCACGCGACCGGGTTGTCCTTGTGCTGAAGCAGATAAGGGCTCGTCGATTGGGCGAGCATATTCATGGGCGAAAGGCTCCCTTAGGGGCGTCTGGAGGTCACGAAAGCAGGTGCTGCACCCAGCCGTTTCCCGCGCTAAGGTCGATGACGCGACAACATCAAGCGGAAGGCCGAGCGGGGCGATGAAAATCACAATTGAAGTCGATTGTACACCTGCAGAAGCGCGGGCCTACATGGGCCTGCCGGACGTCGAACCTTTGCAGGCCGAGGTGATGGGCGAGGTCCAGCGCCGGGTCATGCAGGCGCTCTCCATGACCGACCCCCAGCAGCTTCTGAAGAACTGGGTCCCGTGGAGCGCCCAGGGCATGGAGACCTTCCAAAACTTCATGCGCGCCGCGACCGGCGGCAGCAGTGCGCGCAGCGGCAAGGACGAAGAACCGCCGCCCCACCGACCGAAGCCCCGCGCCTGAACCAATGGAACGCCGCAGTACGATCTTCGCCCTGTCGTCTGCGAAGGGGCGCGCCGGCATCTGCGTGTTCCGCGTCTCCGGTCCGGCCACGCGTACGGCCGTTGAAGCATTGACCGGCGCCCCGGTCCCGGCACCCAGACAAGCGGTCTTGCGCAACGTGCGCATGGACGATGGGACGCTGATCGATCGCGGCCTCGTTCTCTGGTTCGAGGGTCCGCGCAGTTTCACCGGCGAAGACGTGGCCGAGTTCCACGTGCACGGCGGGCCCGCCGTGATCGGAGCCCTGACGCGCCGCTTAAGCGAACTCCCGGACCTGCGCCCTGCCGACGCCGGCGAGTTCACACGCCGCGCTTTCATGGCCGGCAAACTCGACCTCACCGAAGCAGAGGGGCTGGCCGATCTCATCGACGCCGAGACAGAACAACAGCGCCGCCTAGCGCTTCGCCAGCTCCAAGGCGGTTTGAAGGAACAGTACGAGCGCTGGCGGAACGACCTTTTGAGGGCGCTAGCCCACCTCGAAGCCACGATCGACTTCGTCGACGAAGAACTTCCCGACGACCTGGCGACCAATGTCCGGCCACGCATCGCAAAGCTCCACACCGAGATCGGCGCCCACTTGGACGACGATCGCCGGGGCGAGATCGTGCGGGACGGCTTCACCGTCGTCATCCTTGGCGCGCCGAACGTCGGCAAGTCGTCACTGCTGAACGCACTGGCGAGGCGCGACGTCGCGATCGTTTCCTCCGTACCCGGAACGACGCGAGACACGATCGAAGTCGATCTCGACCTGGGCGGCTACGCCGTCACGCTGATCGATACTGCGGGACTCAGGGACACAACAGACGCGATCGAGAGCGAAGGCATCAAGCGCGCGCGCGCGAAAGCTCAGCACGCGGACGTTCGCCTCGGCGTCATTGATGCGGCCGCGTCTCCAATTGATTCACGTGTGTCGCGTGAACTCTCCGAAGGCGATGCCATCGTGCTTAACAAGTGCGATGCAATGAGTTCCGGTGCGCAAACGGTGGCGGCCCCGTTGCACCAAATACGCATATCCGCGAAGACCGGCGCAGGCATCGACGAACTGCTCGCATGGCTCGAAGCGCAAGTCGTGGCGCGCGCCGGTGGATCGGAGTCGATGCCGATGACGCGCGCACGCCATCGCGAAGCACTCGTCGATGCAAGAGCAGCACTCGCGCGCTTCGACGAAGCGCAGGCACTCGACATCGCCGCCGAGGATCTTCGCATCGCTGCGCGCGCGCTCGGCCGTATCACCGGTTGCGTCGATGTCGAAGACTTGTTGGACGTGATCTTTCGCGAGTTCTGCATCGGTAAATGAACGCTCAGACTCGTTAAGACTCACATGAAACGGATTCACATGAGACACACGCTCCGTGTGCTGAGCTTTGACTCAAGCGCTCGTCCTGCTGTATCGCCTGCGCCCCATGAGCGAGCGTTTCGATGTCATCGTAATCGGCGGCGGCCACGCCGGCTGCGAAGCCGCGACCGCGGCCGCCCGCACCGGTGCGAGGACGGCGCTGGTCACGCACAAGATCGAGACGATCGGGGAGATGTCCTGCAACCCGGCCTTTGGCGGCCTGGGCAAAGGCCACCTGGTCCGCGAAATCGATGCCCTTGACGGTGTTATGGGACGCATGGCGGATGCCGCCGGCATCCAGTTCCGCCTCCTGAACCGCTCCAAGGGCCCCGCTGTCCGGGGCCCGCGCGCGCAGGCCGATCGCAAGCTCTATCGCCGCAACATGCAGACCGAGTTGGCGGCCTACCCGAACCTGACCCTGATCGCCGCCGAAGCCGACGACCTGATCATCGAGAACGGCCAGGCGGCAGGCATCGTTACGCGCGACGGCCGCCGCTACGAGGCCGGCGCTGTAGTGCTGACAACCGGCACATTCCTCCGCGGCCTGATCCTCCTGGGGGAGCGCAAGATCCCCGCAGGCCGCGTGGGTGCAGCCCCCGCGCTGGGCCTATCCAAGACCCTCGAAGCCGTCGGTCTGACCCTCGGCCGCCTAAAGACTGGGACGCCGCCCCGCCTCGACGGCCGCACCATCGACTGGGCATCGCTCGAGATGCAGCCCGGCGACGACCCGCCAGTCCCATTCTCGTTCCTCACCCACACAATCGCGAACCGTCAGGTCGACTGCGGTATCACCCGTACGACCCCAGCGACCCACGCGATCATCAAAGCGAACCTTCACCGGGCGCCGATGTATTCGGGCCAAATCGAAGGCACCGGCCCACGCTACTGTCCGTCGATCGAAGACAAGGTCGTGCGGTTCGGGCAGCGCGAGAACCATCAGATCTTCCTGGAGCCGGAAGGCCTGGACGACGACACCGTCTATCCGAACGGTATATCGACCTCGCTGCCCGAAGACGTTCAGCGCGACTTGCTCGCGACGATTCCCGGTCTCGAGCGCGTTGCCATGGTCCGCCCCGGCTACGCGATTGAGTACGACTACGTTGACCCGCGCGAACTGCATGCGACGCTCGAACTTAAGAAGCTCCCGCGCCTGTTTCTCGCCGGCCAGATCAACGGCACCACCGGCTACGAAGAAGCCGGCGCTCAGGGATTGGTGGCGGGCCTCAACGCCGCGCAGATCGCGGGCGGCGGGCAGGGCACGACGTTCGACCGGGCCTCAAGCTATCTCGGCGTCATGATCGATGACCTGGTGACCCGTGGCGTCACCGAGCCCTATCGCATGTTCACATCGCGCGCCGAGTATCGACTGACACTCCGCGCCGACAACGCCGACCAGCGGCTGACGCCGATGGGTATCTCGATGGGCGTGGTGAGCAACGCGCGCAGCGCTGCATTCGCTTCGAAGATGTCGGCGCTCGATGCGGCACGCGACCAACTCCGCACACTCAACATCACGCCGGCCGCCGCAAAGCGTGCTGGCATCGCGCTGAACCAAGACGGCCAACGCCGCTCCGCGCTCGACCTCATTGCGCATCCGCAAGCGGGCAGGGCGGAGGTTTTGAAACTCTGGCCCGAGCTCGGCGCGATCGCACCCGCAGTCCTCGATCAGCTCGAAGCTGACTCGCTCTACAGCGGCTACCTCGACCGCCAGACCGCTGACATCGCAGCCTTCCGCCGGGACGAATCACTAGCTCTGCCGGACGACCTCGACTACGCCGATGTGGCCGGGCTCTCGACCGAGGCCGCCCAAAAGCTCATCCGTATCCGGCCCGCGACATTGGGGCAGGCGAGCCGCATCGAAGGGGTCACCCCCGCGGCTCTCACGGCGCTGCTGCTGAAGATCAAATCCCGCGCCAGGCAGGTCGCGTGAACGCGCCCACGTCCGCGTACGGGCCGCTTGACTTCAATAACGAGACGCGAGTCACACGTGAAACGCTGAGTCGTTTATCCACATATGTGGATCTGCTCGTCGGTTGGAATGACCGGGTGAACCTGGTTGCCCCCTCCACAATCCCGGACGCCTGGCGCCGCCACGTCCTCGATTCGGCGCAGCTGGCCCCCCTGATTCCGCCCGATGCCACCTCAATTGTTGACCTGGGCAGTGGGGCCGGTTTCCCCGGCCTGGTGCTCGCAATCATGCTGGCAGACCGACCCGGGCTGCGGGTTCACCTGGTCGAATCGACCCAAAAGAAGTGCCGGTTCTTGGAGGCCGTTATTGCCGCCACCGGCGCCCCAGCCGAGGTCCACGCCATCCGGGCTGAGGATCTGAAGGGCCTCAAGGCGGACGTGGTCACCGCCCGGGCGGTTGCCCCCTTGGATCGCCTTTTACCCCTGGCCCACCCCTTCTTCGGGCCGGACACAATCGCCCTGTTTCTCAAGGGGAGATCGCTCAACGACGAATTGACCCTTGCAACCAAATCCTGGAGACTTGCCGCAACCCCCATCCCGAGCCGCTCTGACCCCTCGGGATTCGTAGTGCGAGTCACAGGATTGACCCCTTGGCGCAGCTCCCCGAAACCGTCCTAGAGCCGCGTCGCGCGCGGCACGAAAAGACGCGTGTCATCGTCATCGCGAACCAGAAGGGCGGCGTCGGCAAAACGACGACGGCCATCAATCTGGGTACTGCGCTGGCCGCCGTCGGCAAGCAGGTCCTCGTCATCGACGCCGACCCTCAAGGCAACGCGTCCACCGGCCTTGGCATCTCGAAGCATCAGCGCAGCGTCTCGATCTACGAAGTGCTCATCGGCCATGCCCCGCTTCACGAAGCGATCGTGCCGACGCAAATCCCGGGGCTGCATGTGATCCCCGCGACGTCTGAACTTGCAGGCGCCGAGATGGAACTTGTCGGCGTACCGCGCCGCTCGTTTCGCCTGCGCGATTCACTCGACACCTACATGCACAAATTTGCCGACACCGGCGACAAGTCGGAATCGACGGCAGTCTCGACCGACGTCACGAAGCTCACGCACTACGACTACATCCTGATCGACTGCCCGCCGTCGCTGAACCTTCTCACAATCAACGCGATGACCGCGGCGAGTGGCCTGCTCGTGCCGCTGCAATGCGAATTCTTCGCGCTTGAGGGTTTAAGTCAGCTGTTACGTACCATTGATCTGGTAAGAGGCAGTTTGAATCCAGCGCTCGAAATCCAAGGCGTTGTTCTCACTATGTTCGACAAGCGAAACAACCTCTCGGAGCAGGTGGCCGAGGACGTTCGTAAACACCTTGGTGAGAAAGTTTACCAAACGATAATACCTCGTAACGTACGCATCTCAGAGGCACCGAGTCACGGTCTGCCAGCCCTGCTCTATGACCTCAAGAGCGCGGGCAGTCAGGCCTACATCAAGCTCGCAGGCGAACTCATTCAACGCGAAAAGTCCCGTAAGGCAGCATGACACCGGTCAAAAAATTTGCAGGCCTTGGGCGCGGTCTTTCCGCCCTCCTGGGGGAAGTCGAATCAGAGGTTTTGGCCGCGAGCGCCAGCGCCGAAGTGAAGCCGGCTGCGGGCCAACCCGCAGCCCCCGGCGCACCCGCTGAGGCACGTGCTCCGCGCACGCTGCCGATCGCCCTGCTGCGGCCGAACCCGTTCCAGCCGCGCGACCACTTCGACCCCGAGCAGCTCGAAGAACTGGCCGCTTCGATTCGCGACAAGGGCATCATCCAACCGATCATCGTGCGCCCCGTTCCGGGCCAAAGCGACGAGTACCAAATCGTCGCCGGCGAGCGCCGCTGGCGCGCCGCACAGAAGGCGCGCCTGCACGAAGTGCCGGTCGTCATCAGGGCGTTTACGGATGCTGAGGCGCTCGAAGTCGCGCTGATCGAAAATATCCAGCGCGCCGACCTGAACGCGATCGAAGAAGCGCGCGGCTATCGTCAGCTGATCGAGAAGTTCAACTACACCCAAGAAGCGCTCGGCCAAACGATTGGCCGCAGCCGCAGCCACATCGCAAACACCCTGCGCCTGTTGCAACTCCCGCAGACGGTTCAGGACTACATCTACGGCGGCAAACTTTCGGCGGGTCACGCTCGGACACTGGTCGGCCAGCCCGATCCCGAAGCGATGGCAAAGGAGCTGATCGAAGGTCGCCTGAACGTCCGCGATGCTGAAGAGCGCGGCCGCAAAGCGAAGGGCAAAAAGAAGCGTACAATCGGCAAGGACGCCGACACGCGCGCGCTCGAACAATCGATGACGACTCAGTTGGGTCTCAGCGTCTCGATCGGCCACAAGGGCGACAAAGGCGGCGAGCTTCGGATCGCCTACAAAACCCTCGAACAGCTCGACGACCTCTGCCGCAAGCTCGGCGGATCGACCTAGTTTCGAGCCGAAACGGTCAAAAATTCGTTCTGAATCAACCGTTTACCACGCGGCAATGCTGCACTTGCATATATCGTAACGCTGCTTATCTTAAGCGAGCACTTTATGAGCCCGCTTATGCCCGACAGCTACGACCGCGAAATCCTCTACCTCCTGAATGACGTTGCGCGTCTGATGAAGACGCGCGCCGATCAGCGTGCGCGCCTCAACGGAATGACGCGAGCGCAGTGGGTGATTCTCGCCCGCCTCGAGCGCCAGCCTGGCCTCACCCAAAACGACATCGCCGCGATCGTCGAAGTCGAACCGATCACCGTCGCGCGCCTCGTCGACCGCCTCGAGACGCATGGACTACTTGAGCGCCGCGCCGATCCGAAGGACCGCCGCGTTTGGCGCCTTCACCTGACCCCCGCAGCTGAACCTGTGCTGCGCGACATTCACCGACACAAACGCGAACTGCGCGACGAGATCACCGAAGGTGTCGATCCCGCGCTGATCGAAAAAGTGATCGAAGGCCTTTTGAAAATGAAAGCGAACCTGACCGATGGACGTACGAGTCTCAGAGCGGTTTGAACGGCCCATCGCCGTGCCAACCGCAAAAGTCGCCGGCAAGAGCTGGACACAGCTTGCCGCCGAATTTGTAAACCGCCTTCG
>JANLXP010000404.1:0-4190 GCA_031365165.1 Alphaproteobacteria bacterium | reverse complement strand
CCGGTCGTCTATGTCGGCTCCAAGACCGGCCGCGACGGCATCCATGGTGCGACGATGGCCTCGGCCGAGTTCGACGACGCGTCCGACGAAAAGCGCCCCACCGTCCAGGTCGGCGATCCGTTCACGGAAAAGCTGCTGCTTGAAGCCTGCCTCGAACTGATGGCAACCGACGCCATCGTCGGCATTCAGGATATGGGCGCCGCTGGTCTCACGTCGTCGTCGTGCGAGATGGCGGACAAAGGCGGCTCCGGCATCGAGCTCGACCTCGACAAAGTGCCGTGCCGCGAAAAAGGCATGACGCCCTACGAGATGATGCTCTCCGAAAGTCAGGAGCGCATGCTCATGGTCTTGAAGCCCGGGCGCGAGCCTGAGGCTGAAAAGATCTTCAAGAAATGGGAACTCGACTTCGCGATCATCGGCATCACGACCGACACGAAGCGGCTGGTGCTGAAGTTCAAAGGCGAAACCGTCGCCGACATTCCTGTTGCAGCACTTGCCGACGAAGCCCCGCTCTACGAACGGCCGTGGACCGAACCCGAACGTCCAAAGCCGCTCGGCGACATTCCCGAACCGAAATCGATCACCGAAACGCTGGCCAAGCTCGTGGCGACGCCCGATCTCGCGAGCCGTCGCTGGATCTACGAGCAGTACGACTCCACCGTCATGGCCGACACAGTGCAGCGCCCCGGCGGCGACGCCGCGATCGTGCGCATCCACGGCACGTCAAAAGCGATCGCAACGAAATGCGACGTCACCCCGCGCTACGTGCTGGCCGACCCGTACACCGGCGGCGCGCAGGCCGTGGCCGAAGTCTGGCGCAACCTAACCGCCGTCGGCGCAGTCCCGCTCGCGATCACAGACAACCTGAACTTCGGCAACCCGCAGCGGCCCGAGATCATGGGCCAATTCGTGCTCGCCGTCCGCGGTATCGGCGACGCCTGCCGTGCACTCGACTTTCCCGTCGTCTCCGGCAACGTCTCGCTCTACAACGAGACGAACGGCCAAGCGATTTTGCCCACGCCCACGATCGGCGGCGTCGGCCTGCTGAAAGACGTCACGAAGCACGCGACGATCCCGTTCAAGGCTGCGGGCGAAACGATCCTCGTCATCGGCGCCACGCACGGCCACTTGGGCCAGTCGATCTACCTGCGCGAAACACACGGCTTAGAAGAAGGTCCACCGCCGCCGCTCGATCTCAGGGTCGAACGCAAGAACGGCGAGTTCGTTCGCGCGCTGATCGAAGAACGCCGCGTCGCCGCCGTGCACGATTGCTCCGACGGCGGCCTCGCTGTCGCGATCGGCGAGATGGCAATGTCGTCCGGTATCGGCGCGACGCTGACCACGCCAACCGGCATCGCGCGCCACGCGTTCTGGTTCGGCGAAGACCAGTCGCGCTACGTGGTTACTGTGCCCGCGGCCGACGCCGACCGCATCCTCTCCGACGCAAAGCTCGCCGGCGTGCCTGCCTTGAAACTCGGCCTGACCGGCTCAAACGCGCTCAAACTCGACGGCGAAGACCCGTTCCCGACCGCACGGTTGCGCGAATTGAACGAAGCGTGGCTACCCAAACTGATGGGCGCCGCCTAAGTTACGCCCATGCCCATGAATGCCGGCGATATCGAGCGCCTGATCAAAGAAGCGCTTCCCGACGCAAAGGTCACGATCCGCGACCTCGCGGGCGACGGCGATCACTATGCCGCCGAAGTGATCTCGGCCGCCTTCAAGGGCAAGACCCGCGTCCAACAACACAAGATGGTGTACGACGCGCTCCAAGGCCGAATGGGCGGCGAACTGCACGCGCTGGCCCTGCAAACCTCGGCCCCGGCTTAAAGCGCGAGAGGCGTTTCTTGACGCCCTTTGGGCCCGACCTTATGTCTTTGCAGAACAAGGGAACTAACGAATGTCCGCCACCGACCGCATCAAAGCCGACATCGCCTCGAACGACATCGTGCTCTTCATGAAGGGCACGCCCGCGGTGCCGCAATGCGGCTTCTCGGCGACCGTCATTCACATCCTCGACCACGTCGGCGTGAAGTACAAAAGCGTGAACGTGCTGGCTGATGCCGAAATCCGCCAAGGCATCAAAGACTTCTCGAACTGGCCGACGATCCCGCAGCTCTACGTGAAGGGCGAATTCGTCGGCGGTTGCGACATCATCAAAGAGATGTTCGAGAGCGGCGAACTGCGCCCGTTCCTGGAAGAACAAGGCATCAAGCTCGAAGCCGCGTGAGCCTCTCGCTCAAGGACATCGAAGCCGCCGCCGAACGCATCCGCGGCCGTGCCGTTCGCACGCCCTTGCTCGAAGCGCACGCCGCGAGCAAGGCAACCGGTGGGCGCGTCTTCGTCAAGGCCGAGGTACTTCAGCGCACCGGATCGTTCAAATTCCGCGGCGCCATGAGCCGCATGACGTTGCTCGATGCTGACGAGCGCAAGCGCGGCGTCGTTGCCTACTCCTCCGGCAATCACGCGCAGGCCGTGGCGTGTGCTGCCCGCGACCTTGGGTCGAGCGCGGTGATCGTCATGCCGGCCGACGCACCGAAACTGAAAATCGAAAACACCAAGGGTTACGGCGCCGAAGTCGTACTCTACGACCGCTTCACGCAAGACCGCGTCGCGATCGGTAAGAAAATTGCCGGCGAGCGTGGCCTTACGCTCGTGCCGCCGTTCGATGACTACCGCATTATGGCCGGCCAAGGGACCGCGGGGCTTGAGATCGCGCAAGACGCGAAAGCCAACGGCGTGACCTTCGATGCTGTGCTGGTGCCCTGCTCCGGCGGAGGCCTGACGGCGGGCGTTGCGAGCGCGTTCGCCGAGCTATCGCCGCAAACACAAGTCTACGGCGTCGAGCCCGCGCACTTCGACGACACCGCCCGCTCGCTCGCTGCCGGAAAGCGCGTCGCGAACACGGGAACGGCGCCCTCGATCTGCGACGCGTTGATGACGGAAATGCCCGGCGAACTAACCTTCCCGATCGTGCAGCGCTTGGTGAAGGCGTTGAGCGTTACCGACGACGAAGCGCTCCACGCCATGGCACACGCCTACTACGAACTGAAACTGGTCGCCGAACCCGGCGGCGCTGCAGCGCTCGCAGCACTCCTCTCGAACAAGATCGATGTCCGCGGCAAGACGGTCGCCGTCATCTTGTCAGGCGGTAACGTCGACGCCGATCTCTTCCGCCGCGCGCTGGCGATCTAGGACCGCCCCATTACGCTGGCCGCGAACGCCTGCGCATCGCGCGAGACCACGTCTTTGAAGTCGAAGACGAACACACGCCCGGCCTTCAGCACAACGACCGTACCGTCCGCTCTGCCCGTTGCCTTCGGATAAAGGTCCGCGGCGAACGCCCGCTCGCCCAGACCACCAAGCGGCGTCACGCGCCCGCTCGCGACGGCCTCAGAGTGAAGCTTCATGAAATAGGCCGCAGCATCCGGCATATCGAGCACCGGCAATTCGTCTTGGCCCCAAATCGTGATTTTGATCTCGACCGCGCGCCCGGCCGTCGCCCAGAGGCAAGTGGGCGCCGTCTCCTCGCCTATCTCAGATGGCGCCACGTCGACCGTCGATCCGCCCAGAACGCGGTGGACCTCGTCAGCCGTCGCGAGATCGCAAGGATTGACGGCGGCGCCTGTCAGCACCGCCGCAAAAAACAGGGACGTGATCATGGCGGCTCTCCCGAAGGTGAGCCGGTAGACTACCGCGAATAGAACTCGACGACCAGGTTCGGTTCCATCTTCACCGGATACGGCACGTCCGAGAGCTTTGGCGTGCGGGTGAACTTCGCAGTCAGCTTGCCGTGATCGACCTCAAGATAGTCCGGCACGTCGCGCTCCGGCAGCTGAACCGCAACCGCGACCAACTCCATCTCGCGCGCCTTATCGCGCACGGAAATCACATCGCCTTCCTTGACGACGTAGCTCGGGATGTTCACCCGGCGTCCGTTCATGTTGATGTGGCCATGGTTCACGAACTGGCGCGACGCAAACACGGTCGGCACGAACTTCGCGCGATAGACGACCGCGTCGAGACGGCGCTCGAGCAAGCCGATCATGTTCTCGCCCGTATCGCCGCGGCGGCGTTGGGCCTCGGCGTAAATCTTTCGGAACTGCCGTTCGGTGATGTTGCCGTAATAGCCCTTGAGCGTTTGCTTGGCCTTCAGCTGAACGCCGTAGTCCGACGTCTTCGTCTTCCGG
>JANLXP010000400.1:0-4264 GCA_031365165.1 Alphaproteobacteria bacterium | reverse complement strand
GTGCTCCTGCGCATCGCCCAGGCCACCCAATGCATCGTTACAAGCTCTCTCACCTTCGCAAGGCTCATCCGCGCCAACCTCATGCACCGGCGCACCATCGGCCGAATGCTCGACCCAGACCGACCTCGCGAAAAACACCCGCAGATGAACTTTGGCTTCCTGCAATGCTAAACCGGACAGCCGTGGGTCAGGCCCGGCCATGACGTTTGATTAGGTGGGCGTGGCGATCAGCCGGCCGCGTTCGTGAGAAGCGGTGCCGCATGCGCGGAGACGCGGCGATCCGGCGGAAAATGCAACGTCGCCGACGTGCCTTGGCCCAGCTCGCTCGTCAGTTCGAACTGGCCGCCATGGGCTTCGATGAGGCCTTTGACGATCGGCAGACCGAGGCCCGTGCCGCGTTCGTCCAGAGAGGCCACTTCATGGCGCCCTTGGCCGAAGCTTTCCATCACGTGGCCCAAGTCTTCAGGCCTGATGCCCGCTCCTGTGTCGTGCACGCCGAGCGCGACGCCGCCTTCGATGAGGCGCGACGGCTCGATGCGGATCGTGACGGCCCCACCCTTCGGCGTGAACTTCACACCGTTGGTCAACAGGTTCACCAGCATCTGCACGACCGCACGTTCGTCGGCCGCCAGGATGACGCGCGCGCGGGTTTGAAAGCCGACGCGCACACCCTTCGCCTCGGCGCGCAGGTGCACCAGGCGCATCGCTTCGTTCACCGTCAGCGACAGATCGACCTGGTCCGGGCGCAGTTCGAACTTGCCCGCCTCGATCTTGGCGAGGTCCAAGATGTCGTTGATCAAGCGCAACAGATAGCGGCCGGAAACGTTGATGTTCTCGCCGTATTCAACGCAGCGCTCGATCGGGTCGTCGCGCCAGATGCGTGACCTGATCATGTCGGAAAAGCCGATGACGGCGTTCAGCGGCGTGCGCAACTCGTGGCTCATGTTGGCCAGGAAATCGGATTTGGCGCGGTTGGCGGCCTCGGCTTTCACGGCCGCTTTGTCGGATGCGGCCTTGGCCAGTATCAGCGCTGCGACGAGGTCGGACTTCTCTTCCTGCAGCACCAGCAGCGTGCGCGCGGACTTGTGCTGCTGGCGGGCGACGACGGCCATGTAGCCGAGGAACAGCGTCGCCAGCAGTGAGATTGCTTGATGAAACGGCGATCCGCTCAACGCCGGCGGCACGACGATCGCACAGGCGAGCGGCAAGAACACGGCGCTGAGCCACGGTGCGCAGGGGGCGAGGACGGAAATGCTGGCTGGGATCGAACACGTGTAGATCAAAATAAGGAAGAGCTGCCCCGTGATGTCGCAATCGCTCCAGAAGAAATAGACGGGTGCGGTCCAAACCGAATGGAAGATCAGACCGTGCACGCAGCGCAGGGTTACCCAGCGGTCGAGGTTCTGGTCATCAACGATGGAACGCGCCTGCCATAGATCGATGGCGGTGTTGGCGACCGTTACCGCGGTCACGGCCCACCACCACACAAGCAGGCTTTCGAACGGCACCCACTGATGCAGGACGACGCCTGCGCCTGCCGCTAGGACCGGTATGCCGACCGTGCTGGTTTGGTTCGTGCCGCACGCGAGAAGATATTGGTCGCGGCGCAGTCTGCGCTCGGCACGTTCGCGTTTTGAATAGAGGGCTGGCGTGGCCATCCGTGTCCAACTGTCAAAGTCTGCGAGCCCGGACACGAGTATGATTGCGAGACGTTAAGGGCAGGTTTGGCCTTCGTTGAGATTGTGTTTAAGCCGTCCCCGAAAAGACCGGTGAGCGGGCGAAGTTTTAGGGCTTTGGGCGTTCGGCGATGTGCCAGAGGATGCCGGTGGGGTCGGCGAGGTAGGCGATGCGCAGGCCCCAGGGTTGCATCGCGGGTGGGCGTGGGGGCCAGGTGATGGCGAATGTGTTGGCGACGTCGAGGCTTTCGATGTGGCGCCACCAGGCGTCGAGGTCGTCGACCATCAGCTGCATCATGCAGTTCTCGGCCCACTCCTTCACGTAGTGGCGCTGCAGGATGAAGCCGCCGACGCCCGCGTTGAAGATCGCGACTTCGCCGTCGAACAGTTTCTCGAAGCCCAACGCCTCATAGAAGCGTTTTGACAGTTCGAAATCGCGCGTCGGCAAGAACGGGCGGGCGAGTTCGGTGCGGGTCGGGATCATGCAAGGGCTCCTGGCGTTTTGTTATCGCGCAAAGCGGTCGCGGAGTGCGTGTTTGGTTTCAGGCTCGATGTCTTTGCGGGTGAGGCCGATGAGGGACGCGTAGGCTTTGTAGCGGCGGAGGGCGTCTGCTGTTTCCAAGCCGTAGGTCTTGCGGTCGGCGCGGATGAGTTCGTCGCAGGCGGCGCGGACGGAGAGTTTCGGGTTTGCTTTGCGCAGGCGTTCGACGGCGCGGAAGATGGCGCGTTCGTTCAGGCTTTGCTTTGCGATGCGGCCGAGCGGGCGGCCGCGGGGACGCTTTGCGGCGCCACGTTCACGCTCGCGCGTAAAACCCGGCACGTGCGCGCGGGCGAGTTCGATCATCAGATCCCACACCGCTTCGGCCTCGGCGCCTTTCGGGCATGTGAGCTGCGGTTCGAGGCGATAGTGCGCGAAGAGTGCGGTCAGGCGTTTGTCGATCTCCGCATCGAACGCGCGGTCGGCTTCACTTTCGGCGAGCAGCGTCGTGCCGGGTGCGCTCAAGCGCCCGAGGTTCGGGATCTTCTTTGCGAGGATGCCGGTGTATCGCATGGCGCCCCTTCGGGTTAATTACGGGGACGTTTTAACCTAAGGATGCGCGGCGCGTCAGTACGTAAGATGACAAAACGATTCCTTAAGGGGGTCCTAATTACGATGCGTGTCGGCGATTGGAGGATCGCACATGGCGATATTCAAGGACACGACAGCAGGGGCATTCGCAGACAGGATTCGCAGGGCTTCCGAACACCGCACTGCGAGCGATGACGACGCGCCGCGTTCGCAAGGAACGCGGCCGCCGCGCAAGCCCGTCTTTGTCAATGCAACGCTCATCCTGACAAGCGGCACGGTGCCGGCCGTCGTCACGAACGTGAACGCTTTGGGCGCGCGGGTCGAGTTCACCGGCGGCGGCACCCTGCGGGGCCAGGTCGTCCTGATCGCGCCCACCATCGGGCTCAAGAGCCGCGTGCGCGTCGCGTGGCAGCACGGCGGCAGCGCCGGGCTCATCTTCATGAAGGAAGAGGCGGGCACCGCCTAACCACGCGGTACGCTAGCGTACACACGAAGCCGCGCCCTTTGTAACACGGCGGGCGTTCTCCAGAAGTTCCGAAGTTGGGAACCGCGCGGAACCTGTCGGCGTTGTTTCTGAGACCTGGTCCGAAGCCATCGTGCTGACGGCCCGGACGGTAGACTCGGAAACCTGGGAACGGCGCCGGCGCCGTCTCGTCCGGCGGCGCTGGCTAAGGTTTTGGCGGGTTAGAAGCGGCTTTCGCGCAAAATCCTTCTCGTGCTTACCTGCGCTTCCCACGTGATCGCCGGCGGAGACTTGGCGCATGAGACTTTGGAAGGCCGCCTTCGGTCTCTTCGTGCTTCTCGTGTGCGCCGCGGCTGCGCCTTTGCCGCGCCTTGCCAGCGATGCGGAAATCGACGCGGCGCAGAACGCGCCGCTGCATGCGTGGGCGGCCGAGGGGCGGTGGAATGAGCCGGTCCAGCCGTTCACGATCATCGGCAATATCCACTATGTCGGCAGCGCGACGGTGAGTTCGTTCCTGATCACCACGCCCGACGGACATTTCCTGATCGACGGCATCCTGCCGCAGTCGGTGCCGATGATTGCGGCCAACATCAAGGCGTTGGGCTTCGACATTCGCGACGTGAAGTATTTGCTGAACTCGCATGCGCACTACGATCATGCGGGCGGGCTTGCGGGGCTGCAGCGTTTGAGCGGCGCGCGGATGGTTGCGAGTGCGGGCGACCGCGCGGCGCTTGAAAAGGGCGACAGCGGTTATGGCCCGAGCGCCGGCATTCGCTTTCCACCCATACGTGTCGACCAGGTGGTGGGCGACGGCGATAAGCTCACGTTCGGCGGCGTTACGCTGGTCGCGCATTTGACGCCAGGTCACACAGCCGGCTGCACCTCGTGGAGCATGCGCGTGATTGGCGCCGACGGTGCGGAGCACGTCGCGTTCTTTCATTGCAGTTCGTCGGTCGGTGGGCAGTCGCTGGTGCCCGCGTCTTATCCGGGTGTGGTTGCGGATTACCGGCACACATTCGAGCGCTTGCGTGGGGTTAGCGCCGACGTGTTCCTTGC
>JANLXP010000379.1:0-11973 GCA_031365165.1 Alphaproteobacteria bacterium | reverse complement strand
TGTGCGTCGGCCCGCCGCCCGCGCGCGACAGCTATCTGAACATTCCGGCGATCGTCACGGCCTGCGAAGTCACCGGCGCGCAAGCCGTCCACCCCGGCTACGGCTTCCTGTCCGAGAACGCACGCTTTGCCGAAATCGTCGGCGAACACGGCATCGTCTTCATCGGCCCGAAGCCCGACCACATCCGCCTGATGGGCGACAAGATCGAAGCCAAGAAAGCGGTCAAGCGCCTTGGCATCCCGGTGGTGCCGGGTTCCGACGGCGGCGTCACGAACGACGTCGACGCCAAGCGCATCGCCGCCGCGATCGGCTACCCCGTGCTCGTTAAAGCAGCATCGGGCGGCGGCGGCCGCGGCATGAAGGTCGCGAAAAGCGAGTCCGAACTCTCGCTCGCGCTCGCAACCGCGCGCTCCGAAGCGAAGGCTGCGTTCGGCGACGATGCCGTCTATCTCGAAAAATATTTGCAGCTCCCGCGCCACATCGAAGTTCAGGTCCTCGCCGACAGCCACGGCAAGGTCATCCACTTGGGCGAGCGCGATTGCTCGCTGCAGCGACGTCACCAAAAAGTCTGGGAAGAAGCAGGCTCGCCGGCGCTCAACGCCGAAGCACGCGACAAGATCGGCAAAGTCGTCACCGACGCACTGACGAAGCTCGGCTACCTCGGCGTCGGCACGATCGAGTTTCTCTACGAGAACGGCGAATTCTACTTCATCGAAATGAACACGCGCCTTCAGGTCGAGCACCCCGTGACCGAAATGATTACCGGGCTCGATCTCGTGCGCGAGCAAGTTCGTGTAGCCCATGGCGGCTCGATCGGATTCGACCAAGCGGACGTCACGTTCTCCGGCCATGCCATCGAATGCCGCATCAACGCGGAAAACCCGCTGACGTTCCGTCCCTCACCGGGCTTGATCAAAGACTTCCACGTTCCCGGCGGCCTTGGCGTGCGCGTCGATTCCGCAGCCTATTCCGGCTACAAAATCCCGCCCTACTACGACAGCTTGATCGGCAAGTTGATCGTGCATGGTCGCAACCGTAACGAATGCCTCATGCGGCTCCGCCGCTCGCTGTCGGAGTTCGTAATCGACGGCGTCGAAACGACGATCCCGTTGTTCCAGTCCTTGGTGACCGAGCCCGACATCGTCAACGGCGACTACTCCATTCACTGGCTTGAAAATTTCCTAAAGCGTAAAGCCGGCTGAAGGCGCCCCGATGGTTCGAGAGCGCGGACCGGCCACCATCATCCCCGAACGAACGCTGCTTGCCGCCTACCGCGCCGGTCAGTTTCCGATGGCCGAAGCGCGCGACGACGACGAGATATTCTGGGTCGATCCGCCGCTGAGAGGCATCCTACCTCTCGACGCATTTCACATTCCAAAGCGCCTCGTGCGCACGATACGCGCAAACACGTTCCGCATCACAGTCGACGCCGCGTTTGAGCAAGTGATGCTCGGCTGCGCCACTGCTGCCGCGAACCGCACGAACACGTGGATCAATCCGCTGATCGAACGCTCCTACGCCAACTTGCAGGCCAAGGGTTACGCGCACAGCGTTGAGGTCTGGAACGACACAGAGCTCGTGGGTGGACTTTATGGGGTCTCGATCGGCGCTGCGTTCTTCGGCGAAAGCATGTTCAGCCGCGAAACCAACGCCAGCAAGATCGCTCTCGTCCATCTCGCCGAGCGCCTGAAAGCGGGCGGGTATCTGTTGCTCGACACGCAGTTCATCACCGAACATCTGAAACAGTTCGGCGCAATCGAAATCCCGCGCGCGCGCTACAAAGCGCTGCTCGCGAAAGCCGTCGATGCGAAGGCGAATTTCTACGTGTTGGGCGGTGCAGGTGCTGCTGGCTGAGTCGGCGCCGTTTTGCAGCTGACAACCCACACGTCATACACCGGATGCTCCAGCGCGTTCAGCGCCGGGCTCGACGCAAACATCCAACCCGAAAAGATTTTCTGGATCGTCCCATCAGGCTTGCGATCTTGAATTTCCAAGAACGCCGCCGACTCAGGTGGCTCCTCCGGAGGACGCGTTTTGCATGCACGCACCGTCACTATGAGCGTGTTGTAGAAGACGGGCGTATTCATATTCACTTCAAGCCGCGCTGTGCGCGCCGCAACCTTGTCGAGACCGCCCAAGATCACGCCGCTGGCAATCGGCGCTGCGCTGGACGGCGGGGCCGGCGTGATGACTTCCGGCGGCGGCGGTGGCGAACTCACGACAGGCTCGCCCGACGGCATTTCCACCGGCGGCAGCGGCATCGATTCCGTTGGGTCTGCTGGCGGCGGCGGCGCGGGTTGGGTCGGAACGGGAATCGGCGTGTCGACGGGTGGCGCCGTGTCTTGCGCAAGCGCAAGACCGGTCACCAACACAACGGACGGCACGAACAACGAGAAGAAACGATTCATGGGGTCAAACTCAACCTAACAAAGCGCCGTTATTGTGGCGTCGCTGGAGCGGGCTGCGTCGGTGTGGCGGGCGGCGTTTCCTTCTTGTCCCCGCCACCCATCATCGACTGGAGGGCAAGGCCGAGTAAATCGATCGAGCCTTGCGTCGTCGCAAATTCGCTGCCGGCCTTCAGCATGTCGTCGCTGCCGCCGGGCGATACCGAGAGATATGTTCCGCCGAGCAAACCCTCGCTCGCGACCTTCACCGAAGAATCTTCCGGCAACGCAATGCCCTGCTTGATGTTCATCTTCAGCAGCGCCCGATAGGATTTCTGGTCGAGCTCTTGCGACGTCACTGAGCCGATCTTAATCCCGGCCATCCGTACGTCGGTTCCGACGGCAACACCGTCCACGCGGTCGAAGCGCGCAAGCACCTCGTAACCCTCGACCGTGCCCGCCCCCGTCGAACTCCAACCGTAATAGAAAAAGAACACCGCAACCGCGACGACCGCAGCGCCCAAGAGTGTCTCGACAAATCCGTTCTGCATGTTGGCTCCCCTACTCCGGCTGCCAGGCTTCGTAGTCGCCCGTTGCAGGCGCACGCTGGCCGCTGCCGAGCAAACTTCCAGGCGGACGATACGCCGCCGCCGTGCCGGTCAAATTCGGCAGATGCTCTTTCTCCCAAGGCTTCACCTTTGGCGGCGCCACCGTCGGAGGCTCGTCCACCGTATGATGCAACCAGCCGTGCCATTCGGCGGGCACCAGTGAAGCCTCGGCGACGTTCTTGTACATCACCCAACGCCGGACGCCGTCGCGGGTTTGATAGTATATGTTCCCGAGCACATCCTCGCCCACGAAGCTGCCGTTGCGTTTCGTGTAGATCCACGTGCCGAGCGTGCTGCCGTTCCACCAGGTCAGCGACCAATTCAAGAACCTGAACATTTAGGCCGTACTACTCCTGACTCGCCGCACGCGGCCGGACTATGGCGCGCCCGCCGTAGGCCCGTAAAGCTGCCGGGACACCAGAGTGCCCATTCCACCCCACCGCGCACATTCCCCTACAGGTTGCAGGTTTCGCGGCCAAACTACTTTTGCTTCTCTGGGAACACCCGAACCTCGAGCCGCCGGGTGCCCAAATATTGCTTGGCCACCGCCACGACCTCATCCTTGGTGATGCTCTGCAGGTCGCTGAGCTGCGTGCGGATCACGTCCAGCGCACGAGGCTCGCTTTGGATATCCTCAAGCGCGCTAAGCCAGAACCCGTTCGAAAGCCGGTCGGTCTCGACCGATTTCTCCAGGGGCTCCCTGGCCCGCTGCAGCACGTCGTCGCTGAATGTACCCGACCGAAGCTCCACCACGATCTTGTCGACGGTCTTGTAGAACGCGGCCACCAAATCGGGGGGCGTCTCCGCCGATGCGGCAATGTAGCCGAAGTCTGGAAGCGCACCCGAGTTCCACGATCGGACCGAGGGCGAATAGGTCGCCCCCTGCGCCTCACGGAACTCCTCCGTCAGCCGCACTTCCATCAGTTCGCGCAAGATCGCCGTCGCGCGCGCCCGCCGCGGGCTCGAGTAGAAGTCCGGCGCCGACCACGCGACAAATGCCGCCGCCTGATCCGGCCGGCCCTCATGCGTAAAGCGCAGCGCCTTCGCAGCCGCCGGAAATTTCACGTCGCGCGCGCTCGGCGGATCGACCCGTTTCCCGCCCCGCGGCGGCAGCGCACCGAACGTCGCCGCCACAGCCTGGATCACATCGTCGGCCCTTGCGTCGCCCACGACGGTGATCTCGATCGGCGCAGACGTCAGCACCGGCTTCAACACACCTTCGACGTCGATCATTTTCAAAGCCCTGACGTCGGCGATATTCGGAAACCGCCAGCGCGCATCGCCTGAGCGCAACAGCGCCCCGGTCTCGCGCTCCAACACACGGCTCGGACCCGATGAATATTGCTTCAGGAAGTTCTCCGCCGCCGCTTGCAATCGCTCCAGCCCGCCACTGCGGTAAGCGGGATCGGTCGTGAACGCCGCCAGCAGCTGAAGTTGCAGCAACAAGTCGCGTCCGTTCGTACCGCCCGACAATTCGAACGACTCTTCGTCCAGCGATAGCGAATCCGACACGATGCGCCCGGCCAACGCCTCTTCAAGCTCGTCGGCGGTCAACTGCTTCAACCCGCCCTCGCTAAACCCGAACGGCAGCGCCAGCGCCAACCCGATCTTGCTCTTCGGCAACTGAACGTAGCCACCCGCAAACCGCACGGTCACATAGACCGTATCCTTCTCGAACGTCGTCGATTTGACGTTTAACATCACACCGTTCGCGAAGCGCACCGCTGTGGCGCCCACGTCCGCAATCTCGCGCCGCTCTGCGACAGCACCAGGCGTACCGAACGCCACATAAGGAAACGTCTTCGCATCCTCCTTCGTGGCGAGCGCAACGGCCGCTTTCTCGCTTCCCGCGTAAGCAGTCGCAATCGCGGCGTCGCCGCCGACGACCGGTTGGCTGGACGACAAGAAGATGACCGGCCCTTGGCCCCCCGCAACATCGCGCAAGCCCGCGAGCGCAGACTCTGGCGTCACACTGGGCGCAATCTTCTCGAATCGCGCCAACTGATCGACCGGCGCAGAGAAAACCGAGTGATCATCAAACGAGCCCGTCAGTTGATCGGCCAGCGACTTCGTATCCCGCGTCGACTGCGTCGCGACGGCTTCCTCAAGCGAGGCGCGCCACTCCTTCACCTCGCGCGCAATCTCGCTCGCGGTGAACCCGTGCTGTAACGCACGCCGATATTCTTGCTCCACGGCGTTCAGCCCGCGCTGCCACTGACCAGGCCGCGTCGAGACCGAAAAGCCGATCGTCTGCGATATGCCACGCGAATTGCCCCATCCCGCGCCGGCCGATAAGAACGGCGCATTGTGCGCGCGCGCAAGCCGCGCCAACCGCCGGTTCAACACCGCAAGCGCAACGCGCCGATGCAGGTTCCGCGCACGCAGCGCCACCGTGTCCATGGACTCGTCCGCAGGACGGAACCACGTCACCGTCAAACCCTCAGGCAAATTTGGCTCGACGTGCGAAACGGCCGTCAAGCCGCGCTCTTTGATCGGGCCTTGCTCAGGGTCAGCTGGATCGGACCCTTCAGCCTTCCAATCCGAAAACTTCGCTTTGATCTTCGCTTCGATTTCGGCCGGATCGAAATCGCCTGTCGCCACCAACACCGTGCGCTCGGGCCGATAGAAGCGGGAATAGTAGTCGACGAGCAATTCGCGCGTCGCACCTTTGATCGTCTCGGCCGTCCCGATCGGCAGCCGCAGCGCCTGACGCTGACCTTCGTATGAAAGCCGCCACCGGTCGACATAAGCCCGATATTCCGGCGAGTTGCGCGTACGCAATTCGGAGAGCACGACGCCCTTCTCCCGCTCGATCGCTGCTGGGTCCAGCGCCAGCCGGTCACCAATCTCGCGAAAGAGCATAAGCCCCGTATCGACGAGGTCCGCGGTATTCTTCGGTAGCTCGAGTTGATAGACGGTTTCTTCCGTCGACGTGTACGCGTTCGTATCGGCACCGAACGCCAAGCCCTTCCGCTGCAGCAACTTGACGAAGTCGCCCTCCGGTACGTTTTTCGAACCGTTGAACGCCATGTGCTCCATGAAATGCGCAAGGCCTTGCTGCGCGTCGGCTTCCTGAAGCGCACCCGAGGCAATCCGAAACCGCAGCGAAATCGTGCCGGCAGGCTGGTTGTTGCGCATCAACGCATAACGCATGCCGTTCGGCAGCACGCCGAACCGCACAGCAGGATCGGGCGCGATGTCGCTGATCTCGTGCGGCCAGTACGTATAGTCCGGACGAGGGTCGCCGGGCGGCGAGCTTGGAGCGGCAGACCCTACTTGCACACACGCGCCAAGAATGAGCGCAAACAAAAGCGCGCACGAACGCCGCACCAACAGCATCGGTTTAGTCCCCTTTTGGTCGCGCTCTTTTAAGCGTCGAACATGATCACCGAGCGCGCCAACTCACCGCGCTTCAATTCGTCAAAGCCTTCGTTCACCTGCTCAAGCTTGATGCGGCGCGCGATCATCTCGTCGAGCTTCAGCTTGCCCGACATGTAGAAATCGACGAGTCGCGGCATGTCCACCGGGAAACGGTTCGAACCCATGAGCGAACCTTGGATCCGCTTCTCGCCCAAGAAGTCCGCGCCATGGAGCTCGATGTTCACGCCGATCGGAATCATGCCGATAATGTTCGCTGTGCCGCCACGGCCCAGCATGCGAAATGCTTGCTCGGCCGTTTGCTTCAAACCGATCGCCTCGAACGAGTGATGCACGCCGCCCGACGTCATCTCGATCACCTGCTTGACCGGATCGCCGTCCTTAGGGTTCACCACATCCGTCGCGCCGAAATGCTTCGCAAGGTTCAGCTTCGACCCCTGCATATCGACCGCGATGATGCGCCCAGCGCCCGCAATCGCGGCACCATTGATGCAAGCGAGGCCGACGCCGCCACAGCCAATAACGACCACCGTCTCACCCGCACGCACGTTCGACGTATGAATGACGGCGCCCACGCCGGTCATCACCGAGCAACCGATTAGCGCCGCGCGATCAAGCGGCATGTCTTTGCGAATCTTCACGCACGCATGCTCGTGGATCAGCATCTGTTCCGCGAACGACGACAAATTCAAAAATTGGTTCATCGCGCCCGCGTCTTTCGCAAGCCGCGGCGCATCACCCTTCTGCCGCTTCGTCTCGGGGCTCACGCAACGCGACATGTGCCCGGTCAGGCAGTGTTCGCAATGGCCGCAAAACGCCGAAAGACACGTGATCACGTGATCGCCCACCTTCACGGTGCGAACCTCGCTCCCCACCTGTTCCACGACGCCGGCGCTCTCGTGCCCCAGCACCGCAGGCAGCGGATAAGGATAAAGCCCGTCGACGAAATGCAGGTCCGAATGGCACACGCCGGCCGCGACGGTACGAATCAAAACCTCATGCGGGCCGGGCTTGTTGATCTGCACGTCTTCAATCGACAGCGGCTTCTTCACTTCGCGCAGGACGGCGGCTTTCATAGGGCAAGGCTCCGATTTGGGAATGGCGTGAGGCGGCAAACTACGCGACCGCGTACCCCTGTGTCAGCCCCAATCACATCGTCGTGCGCCGCACGAATCCGGGCTCCGGCATCTCCGTTTCCTTGTGAATATCGACCTGGGTCACCTGCGCCGCGGCCGGACCTTGCGTCGTTGCCTTGAGCATATCTTCGACCTTGGCATCAGGCCCGGCGATCAACAATTCGACACTGCCGTCCGAGCGGTTGCGGATCCATCCGTCGAGCCCGCGCGCTTTCGCCTCGGCGATTGCCCAATCCCGGTAGCCGACGCCTTGGACGGCCCCCTTGATCCTGAGCCGGAAAATCGTGATTTCGCTCATGTTTATTAGAACTTTCGTTACAGTTTCCGACAGTCGCAGGGACACTTACTTAACCCGCGCGCGCGAGAATGTCCGCTAAGGTTTTCTGGGGCGCGGCGTATGGCGCGGGTGGGACAACTCGAGCAAATAACGGCGGATTCGGTTGCGCTTAATCTCGCACCGTTGCTGGTTCCGCATCGCAAGCAAGGACGTCTGTCCGTGCGCGTCGAACGCATGCCTCAAGGCACGCGCCTAACGCGCGGCACCCGCAACAACGACGGCACCTGGTCGCTCGCCTCCGACGAGCTTGAAGATCTCGCCATCCTGGTGCCAACCAACGCACAGAAAGAATTCAAGATCGGCGTGCGCGTGATCAGCCTCCTGAACGGAAGCACGCTGGCCGCGGTCGACCTGCCGATCAAACCTGGCGACGAATGCGCTGGCGCCATTCTTGCCACCAACACCACGCCAGTGCTGTCGCCGGCAGACGTGGCTGAGCTCAACGTGCTTCGCCAAGAGCTGTCCGCCGCCAAAGAACTGCTGGCAGCCCGCGACACGGAGTTGGCAGACCGCCTGGCGGCAGCCGCAACCGAATCCTCGAACCTATTTCAGCAAACCTTGGCCAAGGCCGAAACCAGCTGGACCGAAACCGAGAACGCGCGCCGCGCCGCAATTCAGCAGCAGTGGCAGGACAAGTTCGCCGAAGCACTCGCAGAAATCGAAACGACGCAGACCCAGGCTCACGAGGGCCAGGTCCGTGAGCTGCAAGAGAAAATTGACGGCTTGCAGGCGGCTTTGGATCAACACAACGCCGCCCTCAAAGAGGCCAAAGCAACCGGCGCCGCCGCACGCGAACAAGGCGACATCGCAGCCCAAGATGCACACGCCAAACTCAACGGTCTGCAAACGAAGCTGTCCGAGCGCGAAGCCGAACTAGCACGCGCAGTCGCGGCCGCCGATGCCGCAAAACACGATGCCCAGGCCGCGTTGACAAACGCCGAGCAGGCTTGGCGCGATGGCGAGGTTGCGCGCCTCGCCGCTGCCGAAACCCACTGGCGCGAAACGTCCGCCAAGGCATTGGCCGAGGCGCATGCTGGCGCACAGGCACAACACGCCGCGGGCACAGCGAGCGAACGCGATCTGCTTACTCAAGTTGCGGAACTCAAAGCCGCCATTGCCGAGCGCGACGATGCACTCAGCCGTGCACAGGCCGCCAACGAACAAGCACGCGCGAAGGTTGAAAGCGTCGCCGCAGAACGCGCGACGGTAGAAGCGAACTGGAAGACCGCCGAAGGCGCACGCCTTGCCGCCGTCGAAACCGAGTGGCGCGCGAAACTCGAAGGCGCCGTCAAAGCTGCGCCAGTCGAACCGATTGTACCAGCCGCTCCGCCCGCAAACGAAGCGGAGCTGCAAGAGCTCCGCGACAAGCTCACAGCGCTGCAAGCCAAACTTGCGCTCCGCGATGCTGCCTCTGCGCGTGCAAACAAACTCGCCGACGAAGAGCGCCGCCGCTGGCAGAAAGAAGCGCAAGACGTCATCGTCAAAGCCGCCCGCGAACGCAAATCCGACGAGAACGCTCGCTTCGCTGCCGCCCAAGCGGACTGGAGCAAGCAATCGCTGCGCGAACTCGCGCTCGCCTCGGCGCGCGCAGAAGCGGCGGAATCAGCGCTCGCCCAGTTGCGCATTCGCGCCACTGAAGAAGCGCCGCTGCACAGAGAAGTCGCCTCTCTGCGCTCAGCTCTCGCTATCCGCGACGCTGAACTCGAACATTATCGTGGCGTCCTGACCGTCGAGTCCGACCCGCTCAGCGCGGATATCGCCGCTCAGGACCAAACGCCGCCCCCACGTATGAACCGCATGTACCGCGACGCATTGGTCGCAGCATGCATCGGCGTCGTCGCCGTCATCTTGTGGCCCGTCGCTTCGAACATCATCGCGACACAGCCCGCGCCGCCACCAATGCCGCCGGTTGTGGCCGAGGCCACGCCGTCGCAGGTTTTCACCGTCGCTGTCGCGATCAAAGACGGGAAGCTTCGCGCCACGCCGTCACTCTACGGCAACTTCGTAGGCAAGCTTCCGCGCGACGCGAAAGTTGAGATGATCGAAACCAAGGGCGAATGGACGCGCGTTCGGCGAACCGAAACGCCGGCCAAAGGCGAACCGGCCGAAGGCTGGGCCAAAACCGAATTGCTGACCGAACCGCCAGTGACGCCGGTAAAACCGTCGAAGAAAAAGTAACTTAAACGAATTCCAGGATCACAGCATCGACCGGCAGACTGTCGCCCGGCTTCGCCGCCACGCGCTTGATCACGCCATCACGTTCCGCGCGCAGCACGTTTTCCATCTTCATCGCCTCAACGACGGCCAGCGGCTCGCCCGCCTTCACTTCTTGGCCAACCTGCGCGGCGATCGAAACGACGAGACCCGGCATCGGGCACAAGAGCAGCTTCGACGTATCGGGCGGCGGCTTCACCAGCATGTGTTGTGCAAGCGTCGCGATCCGCGGACGGCGCACGCTAATGTTCGCGTGCGCACCGCGATGCACCAACCGGAAGACGTCGCCGCGCCGCGTGACCTGCATCGCGACAGCAAGGCCGCCAACTTCGCCCGAGAACGAGCACTCGCCGGGCTTCCAGGAACTCTCGACCTCGACCATGCGCGACGATTTCCCGTCGCCCAGCCTGACCGCGATCACGTCGCGTCCTTCCGTCATCGTCTTAACGGAAAGAATGTCCACGGTGTTCACCGTGACGGTCCAATCGCGAGGCACCTGGCTGGCGCCGTTCACTTGCCCCGAAATCTTGCGCCGGCGTTCTTCTTCGCGCAGTTGCATGAACACGGCCGCCGACGCCATCCGGTCCTTTAGCTCCGGAGTCAGTTCGGCGCCGTGGAATCCGTCCTTGAACTCTTCCGCGATGAAATTCGTCGAAAGCCTGCCCGCACGAAACCTTTCGTGCGTCATCACCGTCTGTAGGAACGGAATGTTGTGTGCGATCCCTTCGATCGAAAAATGGTCGAGCGCATCGCCCATCAAGTCGATGGCAGCCTCGCGAGTAGCTGCATGCGTACATAACTTTGCGATCATCGGGTCGTAGAAGATCGAGATCTCGCCACCCTCGAACACACCGGTGTCGTTTCGAATGGTCTTGCCCACGACGCTCGCTTCGGCGGGCGGACGATAACGGACCAGCCGACCGGTCGACGGCAGGAAGTTGCGATACGGATCTTCAGCATAGATGCGGCTCTCGACCGCCCAGCCCTTCAGCTTCACGTCTTCTTGCTTGATCGAAAGCTTCTCGCCGGCGGCAACGCGGATCATCTGCTCGACAAGATCGAGGCCCGTCACCAACTCCGTCACCGGATGCTCGACCTGCAGCCGCGTATTCATCTCCAGGAAGTAGAAATTCCGCTCGTTGTCGACGATGAATTCGACGGTGCCGGCGCTCTCGTACTGCACGGCCTTGGCGAGAGCCACGGCCTGCGCACCCATCGCCGCGCGC
Source organism: Alphaproteobacteria bacterium (assembly GCA_031365165.1). GTDB lineage: Bacteria > Pseudomonadota > Alphaproteobacteria > Micropepsales > Micropepsaceae > SZUA-430. The sequence goes on along the minus strand of JANLXP010000379.1, from coordinate 690 downwards.
GTCTTCTCATCGAGGAACGGCGACGGCGCCTCTTCGATTACCTTCTGATGACGCCGCTGGATCGAACACTCGCGCTCGCCCAGATGAATGACGTTCCCATGCTTATCGCCCAGCACCTGAATCTCGATATGCCGCGGATCGGTGATGTACTTCTCGATAAAGAGCCTGTCGTCGCCGAACGACGCTTTGGCTTCATGCTGCGAAGACTGGATCGCTTGCCCGAGCTCAGATTCCTTGAAGACAATACGCAACCCCTTGCCGCCGCCACCAGCCGAGGCCTTCACCATCACCGGATAGCCGATCTCGCCCGCTATCCGCGCAGCCTCTTTCAGATCCTTGATCTCGCCGATGTAGCCCGGAACGCAGGTCACCTTGGCCTTGGCCGCGAGCTTCTTGGATTCGATCTTGTCGCCCATCGCCGCGATCGCGTGCGCGTTCGGACCGATGAACGCGATACCGGCCTTGCTCAGCGCTTCGGCGAAAGCCGTGCGTTCCGACAAAAACCCGTAACCCGGATGTACAGCCTCGGCGCCAGTCTTCTTGCACGCATCGACGATTTTCTCGATCGTGAGATACGATTGAGCCGAAGCCGCGGGCCCGATCGCCACAGCCTCGTCCGCCATATCGACGTGCAGCGCAGCCGCATCCGCTTCCGAATAAACCGCGACCGTCTTGATGCCCATCTTCCGC
>JANLXP010000350.1:0-6760 GCA_031365165.1 Alphaproteobacteria bacterium | reverse complement strand
TCATCAATCCGGCAACCGAAGAGCCGATTGGCCAGATCAGCCTGGGTTCGAAAGCCGATGTCGACAAGGCCGTGAAGGCCGCGCGCAAGGCGTTCGAGACATTCTCACAGACGACGAAGGAAGAGCGTCTCGCGCTGCTGCAGAAGGTCCTCGAAGTCTATCAGCGCCGCTACGGTGAGTTCGTCGAAACGATCTCGCTCGAGATGGGCGCACCGATGTGGCTTTCGAAGGCCGCGCAAGCCGCGACCGGCGTCGCGCACCTCAATCAAACGATCGGCATTCTGAAAAACTTCGAATTCACGAAGGTGCAGGGCACGACCGGCATCGTTTACGAGCCCGTTGGCGTCGTCGGGATGATCACGCCCTGGAATTGGCCGGTCAACCAGATCATGTGCAAAGCGGCGCCCGCGCTCGCAGCCGGCTGCACGATGGTTCTGAAGCCGTCTGAAGTGGCCCCTCTGAACGCCATGCTGATCGCCGATGTGTTCCATGAAGCGGGCGTCCCCGCCGGCGTGTTCAACCTCGTCAACGGCGACGGACCGACGGTCGGCGAGGCAATGTCCTCGCACCCTGGCGTCGACATGATGTCGTTCACCGGCTCGACGCGCGCTGGCGTTGCGGTGGCGAAGGCCTCCGCCGACACGGTCAAGCGCGTGACTCAAGAACTCGGCGGCAAGTCGGCCAACATCATCCTCGACGACGCGGATCTGAAGAAGGCGGTGTCGGGTGGCGTGATCGGCTGCTTCGGTAACTCCGGCCAATCGTGCAACGCGCCGACGCGCATGTTCGTGCCGCGCGCGAAGCAGGACGAAGCCATCGCCATCGCCAAGGCGACCGCGGAATCGGTGAAGGTCGCCGATCCGTTCTCGGAAGGCATGGTGATGGGCCCGGTCGTCAGTGAGACCCAGTTCAACAAGATCCAGGGCCTCATCAAGAAAGGCATCGACGAAGGCGCACCGCTCGTCACCGGCGGTCTCGGCCGGCCGGACGGTTTGAACCGCGGCTACTTCGTACGCCCGACGGTTTTTGCGAACGTGACGAACGACATGACGATCGCTCGGGAAGAAATCTTTGGGCCCGTGCTCTCGATCCTGCCCTACGACACGGAAGAGCAAGCGATCAGCATGGCGAACGACACGCCGTACGGCCTGTCCGGCTACGTGCAGTCGGGTTCCGTCGAACACGCCCGCAAAGTGGCCGCGAAGCTCCGCACCGGCAACGTTCACTTGAACGGCGCAGGCCCGGACTTCAACGCACCGTTCGGCGGTTACAAGATGTCCGGCACCGGTCGCGAATGGGGCGAACACGGTTTCAAGGAGTTCCTCGAAGTGAAAGCCGTGTTGGGCTATCAGGCCGCCTAAGCGAGGCCAACCGAATAATACAAACGGCTTGAGCCAAGGCTCAGGCCGTTTTTTTTGATCTAGCGGTTCACTTTGCCGGCCGTGCGTTGCGCTTCTTCCGCCGCGCGGAACAACGCTGCAGATTTGAAAACCGTTTCCATATACTCGGACTCAGGATCACTGTCGGCCACGACGCCACCACCAGCTTGCACATACATGGTGCTGTCTTTGACGATCGCCGTACGCAGCACGATACACGTATCCATGGTGCCGTTCGCCGAGAAGTAGCCGACGGTACCGCCGTAGATACCGCGCTTTTCCTTCTCAAGTTCATCGATGATCTCAAGCGCGCGAATCTTCGGCGCGCCACTGGTCGTGCCGGCGGGGAAGCCTGCAATAAGCGCGTCAACCGCGTCCTTGTCCGCGCGCAGGCGGCCCTCGACGTTCGAAACGATGTGTTGAACGTGGCTGTATTTCTCGATGACGAATTGTTCGGTCACGTTGACAGTGCCGGTGTCGGCAACGCGGCCAACATCATTGCGCCCGAGGTCGAGCAGCATCAAATGTTCCGCGCGCTCCTTCGGATCGGCAAGCAGTTTGTCCGCGAGAGCCTTGTCTTCAGCGAGCGTTGCGCCACGCCGGATCGTTCCGGCGATCGGGCGGATCGTCACGACGCCATCGCGAACGCGGACGAGGATTTCCGGGCTCGATCCCACGACCGAAAATCCCGGATAGTTGAGGAAGTAGAGATAGGGCGATGGGTTCAGCCGCCGAAGCGCACGATAGAGCTGCAAGGGCGGAAGCTTGAACGGCCGCCGAAAGCGTTGGCTCGGTACGACCTGAAAGATATCGCCGGCCGCGATGTATTCCTTCGCCCGCCTGACGATGTCGTGATACTCGGCGCGCGAGGTGTTCGACTGCGGTTCGTCGAGTTGCAGCGGCTCGCCAGCGTAGGCGTCTTCCGGAATCCGGTTGCGCGCAAAGTCCACAGCGACCGCCGACAAGCGATCCTCGGCCAAGTCAAAAGCTTGCCGCGCGCCGACGCTGGCTTGCGGAAATACGGGCGTTGCGATCGTGACGTCGGCCCTCACCGCGTCGAAGATCGCGACGATCGTCGGCCGCACCAAAACCGCGTCGGGCAGGCCGAGAGGATCCACCTGTTGCGCGGGCAACCGCTCCATCAGCCGCACCATGTCGTGGCCCAAATACCCGAACAGCCCCGACGCCATCGGTGGCAGGGCAGGGGGCAATTCCATCCGCGTCTTCGCAATGAGCTCGCGCAAAGACGCAAGCGGATCCTTCGCCTCAGCAGTGAAAGTATCCGGCGCTTCCTGGGCACGCAGGTTCAACTCGGCTTTGCCGCCCCGGCAACGCCAAATGATGTCCGGCTTCAGGCCGATAATGGAGTAGCGGCCTCGAAGCTCGCCGCCTTGGACGCTCTCGAATAAGAAGGAATAGGGATCAGGCGCACCGAGCTTCATCCACGCCGACACGGGCGTGTCTAAGTCGGCCACAAGCGAGCGCGCTACGATCTGCGGCTTGCCCGCTTCGTAGGCGGCGCGGAAAGCGTCGAAGGAGGGCGTAAGCTCCGTCATTCGCCTGTGTGGAATTTGGTGAACTGCGCTTCGTCGATAGTCGCACCCACATCCGCGCGCACCGCCTTGCTGAACTGCTCGATCAAGTCTTCCATGAACACCTGCCGCAAATTGGCGCCGTACATAGCCCGTTGCGGATCCGTCGGCGCCTCATCTTGATAGGTGATCTCGACCAACCGGGCGACAACGCGGCTTTTGCCGTCCGCAACAGATCCGGTGAAGAACTGCCCGACCTTAGCCGCGCCCGCGGTCTCAAGAGTATCCGGTCCAAACACGCCTTGCTTGCCATAGCGAGCCATTGGATCGGTGCGGAGCGGTGCCACGCCAAGCGTCGACGCGATCGAAGCCATCGAGAGGCCGCCATTGCCTTTCTTGACCAGATCGGCGGCAATCGCACTCAGCCGCTTGCCAAGCTCTTCGTTGCGCCAATTCGTCAGAACCTCCTCGCGCACCTGCGCCAGCGGCTTGCGCGCGACCGGCGTCACCTTGTCGACGCGGAAGACATAGCGAACGCCGTCATTCGTCTCGCCGACGTCGGAATCGACGCCGGTCTCCGCCGCAAAGGCTTGCTCCAAGAACGAACCGCCGGGCAGTCCCTCGACCGCAGCGCCTGCAGCATCGTTGCCGCGCGCATCGATGGAGGCGACCGTCTTGACCGGCAAATTGAATTTCTTCGCCGCTTCCTCGATCGTGGCGCCACCGCCCAAAGCATCTTCGAAATCGATCGTCAGCTGCACGAGCAAATCCTTCGACCGCTCTTTCACGAACTGATCGCGAATCTCCGGCTTCGCTTGCTCCAGAGTCTTGACGGTCCCAGGCGTTACCGAAAGCACGCGCAAGATCACCCAGCCGAACGCGCCCTTCATAGGATCGCTGATTTTGTTGACCGGCAGGTCGAACGCCGCCGCGGGGATCGTCGTGTCGTTCTTCGATACCTCGCCGAGTTTGATGTCCTCGGGCTTGTAGCCTTCGGCTTTCGCGACGGCTTCGAAGGTTTGACCGGCGTCCAGCTTCGTCTTCGCGGCCCTTGCGGCTGTTTCCGTCTTGAACCGAATCTGATCAATCCGGCGCTTTTCAGGCGTTTCGAAGTAACTCTTGGCTCGGTCGTACGCCTTCTTGATCTCATCGTCGGTGACGGTCACGCGCGATGTCACGTCTTCCATCCGCACGGGCACATACGTCAGCGCGCGATACTCCGGGGTCGAGTAACGCTGGTCAGCGTTCGAGTCGTAGTAAGTTTTCAGCGCCGCTTCGCTGGGATCCTTGATCTCTCCCGCGCGCGTCGGGTCGATCAGCACATACTCGGCCGTCAGCCGCTGAAGGCGATACCGATGCAACGCCGCTTCGAGGCCGGGGGGCAACGTAGTGCCGCCGGCGACCGTGCGGTAAAGCTGGCTGCGGAGAAGGTCGGCGCGCACCAGTTCGTAGAACGCCGGCTCGCTAACCTGATTCTCCTGCAACAGCTGCTCAAGCGCGTTCCTGTTCACGCCACCCGAACCGTCGGGAATATTCGCCTTCAAAATATCGGCGACCTGATTGTTCGTGACCGAGAGCCCAAGCGACTTCGCTTTGTCGACGATCGCCAAGCGGGTCAGCATGTCGTCGAGAGCAATGCGATCGAGGTCTTTCGCCTTCGCCTCTGCGGTCGAGAGTTCAACCTTAGTTTCGCGCGACACCTTCTTCAGATATCGCGAGAATTCCTGTTGAAACACCTCCGGCGTGACAGGTTCGCCACCCACAGTCGCAACGCGCGGCGACGGCGTGAAGTCCATCCAGCCCTGTACGCCCCACAAGAAGCCGAAGCTGCTGACCAGGACGAGGATCATAATGACCGCGAGCCACCCTTTGGAGGCGTTGCGCAGATATTCAAGCATGGGGGGTCGTTACCGCGTGTCGAAGTTGCCGTTGTGCTGATCGTTAGGAGCGCGAGCGTTGACGACCCGAAACGGGGGCGCCAATCGGCACCTGAACCGAAGCGGGCGGGATATTAGGGGGCCACCCTGTGGGCGGCAAGCCGCGTCGGAGCTTGACCGCGAACCCCAGCAAAGGCTTTCGTCCAGACCCCAAACGAGGCGGAAGTCCACCGTGACCGCTCCAAAACAACTTATTGCCGGCAACTGGAAAATGAACGGGCTGCTCGCGGCGAAAGCCGAAGTCGCAGCCCTCGTGCAAGGCTTAAAGGGCCGGCCACAGCTGCCCGACGTCTTGGTTTGTCCACCCGCGACATTGTTGCGCGCGCTGACCGAAGCAAGCGACCGCACGCCCGTCTCGCTTGGTGGTCAAACCTGTCACCCAAAGGCCAGCGGTGCCCATACCGGTGACATCAGCGCTGAGATGCTGAAAGACGCTGGCGCGAGCAGCGTAATCGTTGGCCACTCCGAACGCCGCACCGACCACAAAGAAACGAGCGCCGAAGTGGCCTCACAAGCGCTCGCCGCCTGGCGCGCAGGACTATCGGCAATCATTTGCATCGGCGAAACCGAAGCCGAGCGGACGTCCGGCAAAATGGAAGAGGTGCTGGCTGCGCAAATCGACGGCAGCATTCCAAGCGAGGCGACCACGGCAAACACGTGTGTCGCTTACGAACCGATTTGGGCGATCGGGACAGGCAAAACAGCGTCGCTCGCAGACATCGAAGACGCGCACGCATTTATCCGCAAACGGGTGACGGCCAAGCTTGGCCCAGCGGGCAGCGCCATCCGCTTGCTGTACGGCGGCTCGGTCAAACCCTCGAACGCGAAAGAGATCCTGCACGCTAAGGGCGTCGACGGCGTTCTGGTCGGCGGCGCCAGCCTAAAGGCGACCGACTTCCTCGCGATCATCGACGGCGCCAAGCTCGGCTAGAACACCGCGTAACCGCCGTCGATGACGAACGTGTCGCCCGAGTGATAAGCGGAAGCGTCGCTCGCCAAATAAACCGCGATGCCGCCAAAGTCCGCCGGCTGCCCCCAACGCCGCGAAGGGACGCGTGCAATCACCTTGTCGGTGAAGACCGGCGAAGTCTGCGCCATCGCAGTCATGTCCGTCGCTATCCAACCCGGCAGAATAGCGTTGGCGCGAACGCCATCGCGCCCGAACTCAACCGTGATGCCGCGCATCATCGAGATCACAGCACCCTTCGTGGCAGCGTAATGCTGGTTGCGCGCGGCGCCCTCGATAGCGGCTAGACTTGCGACCACCGCCAGCGACCCGCCGGCATCGCCGTTACTCGCGCGCTCACGCATATGGCGCGCTGCTTCGCGCAGGGTGAAAAAGGCACCTTCCTGATTGACCGAAACGACCTTGCGGTACTGCTCAATCGTGATGTCGAGAAATGACTTGGAGGCAAGCCCGATGCCCGCATTCGCGAAAACCGCATCAACGCGCCCCAACTTGCTGACGACCGTTTTCATGCCTTCCACGACTTGCGCTTCGTTCGCGACATCGATCGTCTGCGCCAGCACCCGCCGGCCCGCTGCCTTCAAAGTGGTCTCGGCCGCACGATTCTTGTCGGCGTTCGTGCCCCAGATCGCGACATCCGCGCCCGCATGCGCCAACGCCTCCGCCATCCCGAGCCCAATGCCGCCATTTCCGCCGGTTACGAGGGCCACTTTTCCTGTGAGATCGAACGGCTTGTAGGTCATTGAGTTCCCTTGTCTGAGACCACACCGCTGAGGTGAGCGGTGTGGGGTGCTTATCCTTTGGGTGGTCTTGCGCCGGTCGAGGCACTCGCGCAGGTTAGTCCACCTGGTCGCGGCACGGGAGTCGCGGCACGACGGCTGGGTGATCGCCTCTCACGTTACGGAACAGTGCCATGCGGTTCGCACAATTGGTGCGCTCGACTCT
>JANLXP010000339.1:0-10008 GCA_031365165.1 Alphaproteobacteria bacterium | reverse complement strand
GCCCAGCCACAAGTCGAACCTCGATTCCGCGGTGACGTCGGTTGCGTTCGCGGACAATCGCCTCGCCACGCCGACGACGTTCGGCGGCATCAATATGGCCTTCTGGCCGATGGGGACGGTCGCGCGAAAAGCGGGGCGCGTGTTCATCCGGCGCGACGTCAAGAACAACCCCGTCTACAAGTTCGTGCTGCGCGAGTATCTGGGTTATCTGGTCGAGAAGCGGTTCAGCCTTGAGTGGTACATTGAGGGCGGGCGTTCACGGACAGGCAAACTTTTGCCGCCGAAGCTTGGCCTGCTCACCTATCTGGTCTCGGCCTATCGCGAGGGGCGCGTCGAAGACCTGATGCTGATGCCGATTTCGATCGCGTACGATCAGCTGCACGAAGTGAGCGAGTACGCGGCGGAAGCGCAGGGCGGAAAGAAGAAGGCCGAGAACCTCGCGTGGTTCGTGCGCTTTTTCCGCGCGCAGCGAAAGCCGTTCGGGCGCATCTATTTCCGTGTCGGCGAGCCCGTCTCTATGCGCGAGATGCTGGGGCCGCCAGACGGCACGAAGACCGAAGGCGATGAGGAGACGCTCGCGACGCAGAAGGTTGCGTTCGAGGTGTCGTGGCGGATCAACGATGTCACGCCGATTACGGCGACGTCGCTGATTTCGCTGGTGCTGCTGTCACACCGGGGCCGCGCGTTGACGCTCGCGCAAGTGAACGAGGAGTTGGCTGAGTACGTTGCCTCCGCGACGCGCCGGCGCTTGCCGCTGGCGGCGAGCGCGAAGATCGTGGACGTGGAGACCGCGCAGCATGCGCTGGAGTCGCTCGTCCAGCACAACACGGTGCGCGAGCACAAAGGCGGTCTGGCCACGGTTTACAGCATCGGGCCGGATCAGCATTTGGCGGCCGCGTTTTATCGCAACACGATCCTGCACTTCTTCATCAACGATGCGATTGCGGAGCTTGCGCTGTTGAAGGCTTGCGACGCCGAGGGCGATCGCGAGGCGGCGTTTTGGGACGAGACGTTCCGGCTGCGCGATATTTTGAAGTTCGAGTTCTTCTTCAAGGAGAAGACTGAGTTCCGGCGGAGCTTCGCTGCCGAACTCGACGTGTTGGCGCCGGGTTGGGCTGAGGCGCTGACGAACGGGCGCGAGGCGGTCGTGGCGTTGCTGAAGGCCGCGCGACCGCTGACGGCGCACGGGGTGCTGCGTTCGTTCGTCGAGGCCTACACCGTGGTCGCCGATACGCTGGCCGCGCATGACCCGAGTTTCGTGGATGAGAAGAAGCTGCTCGTCGAGTGCGGCGCGGTGGGTCGGCAGTATCTGCTGCAGAAGCGGATTCAGAGCGAGGAGTCGGTCTCGAAGCATCTGTTCCAGACCGGGCTTCAACTCGCGAAGAACCAGAAGCTGATGGAGGCGACGGACAACGTTGCCGGGCGGCGGCGCGCATTCGCGGCGGAGTTGCGCGACATCATGCATCGCATCGATACGGTCGAAGCGCTCGGCGAAGAGCGGATACGCGAACAAGTGCGCGTCTAGCGCTTACGCTTTGGCTTCATCACGCCCAAGAGCTTCAATCCGCCGTTCGGCCAGTCTTCCAGCGTTGCGACGTAGAGGTCGCGGACGGCTTCGACGCGGTCGTTCAGGTCGGCGCGGGACCAGTCGGCGACGGAGATCGGCGGCAGCACCATCACGTCCACGGTGCCGGGGCGCATGAAGATGGCGTCTCTGGCGCCGATGTCTTCGGCGTTGCGCAGCACCACGGGCACGATCGGGATTTGCGCTTCCATCGCCATGTGGAACGCGCCCTTCTTGAACGGCAGCAGGCCCTTCTGCGAGCGCGTGCCTTCGGGCGCGATGACGATCGACAACCCTTCTTTGGCGAGATCGGTGACGGACTTCAGCGACTCGACCGCCTTCTTCGCGTCACCGCGATCGATGAAGGCAACCTTCATCAGGCGGCCGACGGGGCCCATGATGGGGTGAGCCTCCAGTTCCTTCTTGGCGACGCCGGTGTAGTTCACGCGGAGCAGCTTAGACATGATGAAGGCGTCGAAGTTGTTCGTGTGGTTGAAGATGAAGACGGCCGGACGCGCCGACCACAGGTTTTCTTCGCCGATGACGTTCAGCTTCACACCCGCGAAGGCGTGGATCACGTCGGCCCAGTTCGGCGCCAGAATGTTGATCGCGGTGCGCACGTCGTTGTTCAGCACGCCGGCGACTGTCGCGAGCGAGGCGATGGGGCCTGCGGCTGCAAGCGAGGCCACTGTACGCCCGATCGTCTCTAAGCTCGGGCGGCCGCGGCTTTGGAATTTTTGGATCGGCCAGTTGTGCGCGCGGGCGAAGCGTTCGAGGTTCGGCTGCGGATTGGTGGGCCTTGGATTGCCGACCGTCATCATCAACGGCACTTCCTCGTTGCCGTCGGCGTAGGCGAAGGAGCGGTCGAGATCAATCTTGTGTTTGCGCGCGAACGCTTTCACCGCGTTCGCTTTGCCTTCGCCCCAGAGCGGTTCGCCGGTAGGCTTGCCGGTCAGGCGGCCGTCGATCGTTTGGAAGCGTGTGCAGATGACGTTTTCAATACCCAGATACTTCGCCGCCGGTTCGACTTGGAACTCGGTCGCGGACGAGGCCAGGATGATCGTGTGGCCCTTGCGCTTGTGCGCTTCGAGGCGGCGCTTCATTTCCGGGAACACGCGGTCCAGGATGCGCGCCTTGAAGAGCTTCTCGCCTTCGATCATCAGTTCGCGTTCTTGGCGGCCCTTCCAATTTGCGCCGGTGAAGGCGATCAGTTCTTTGAAACCCGCTTGGCCCAGCATGCCGCGCGCGCCGAGCTGGGCCAGGCCTAACATCTCTTGCACGTTCATTTGGCCGCGCATGATGCGCGCCTGTAGCACGTCGAGCGCGGAGTAGCCGGCGATCATCGTGCCGTCGTAATCGAAGACCGCGGCGATCGTTTTGCCGGACGGGCCCTGCTCGATTTCTTCGATCGTGCCGGGACGCGCGATGACCTTGCGCGGCGCTGGCGCCACGCGTTTCGGTTTCGTTGCCGCTTCAGCCGCGGGCGCGGTTTCGGGTTCGATATTTTCGGCTGTCTTCTGCACGGATCGACCACCCCAGGGGGTCAGGCTTTCGTTTGAGCTAACACCCGAGGCGATCCGGGGTCAAAAGGTTGAGGCGCACTATAGGAAAAAGTGGCGAACGAAGTGCAAACGCGCCTAACCCGCTGCCGCGTCCAGGCTCGCCGAAATGGCCGCAAGTCCGCCGGAAAGCTCGGCGGCCAGCGGCCAGCCGAAGCCGATGCGCATAAAACGGCGGTCTTGTTCGAACCAATGGCCGGGGCCGACAGCCGTCGCGTGGTCGACTTGGAGGGCGCGGTAGAACGCGTCAACGTCGATCCCGGCGTCCGCGCGGATGCGCGGGAAGCAGACGCAGCCGCCCTCGGGCCGCACCCATTCCATGCGGGTTTCGCGTGCGAGCCAGGTCTCGACGGTACCGATCGCCTGCTTCAATGTGCGCTCGACCGTTGCGATCCACGCTGCGCTTTGGGTCAGCGCCGCTTCGGCAACGTGTTCGTCGATGATCGAGCCGCAGATGCCGATCTGCTCCTTCGCGGCGAGGAAGCGCTCCATCAGCTTGTCGTCGCGGTTCACGATCCAGCCGACGCGGATGCCCGGAATGCCGTAGGACTTCGACATCGAGGCGACACTGATCGCGCGCGGGCTCAAGCTCGCGGCGACCGGCAGCTTCGGGATGTACGACATCTCGCGATACGTTTCGTCGACGAGCAAATGGATGCCGCGCGTGTCGGCGATGGCGGCGAGGCGCGTGAGGTCGGCGTGCTTCAGCGAGACGCCGGTCGGGTTGTGCGGCGTCGTGACCGAGATGAGCTTTGTGTTCGGCTTGATAAGCGCTTCCAAACGGTCGACGTCCAGGCGGAAGCCTTCTTCAAACTTCAGGTCCACGTAGTCGATCGCGCAGCCGATTGCGCGCGGGGTTTCGATGTTCGTCGCGTAGTTCGGGCGGACGACGACAAGGTGGTCGCCTTTCTCGAGCAGCGTTGTCGCGATGATGAAAAGCGCGCCGGCGGCACCCGCAGTGGTGAGCACGTCGGCTTCCGTGACGGCTGCGTTCTTCGCGATGAGCGCGCGCAAGCCCGGCGCGCCGCGGTGGACGCCGTACATCAGCAACAGATTGTCGAAGCTGAGACCCAACTCGGACAGCTGGCGGTCGCGCATCGAGCTTTCGGAGAGGTTGAATCGGATCGTGTCGTAGCCCTGCTCCTCAGGCGACTCGATCTCGATCGGCATGCGGATGTATTTCATAGGGGCTCCTCTGCGACAGAGTTTATCACGAAGGCGCTTGGCCTGGGAGCGCCGGCGTCTTGCCGGCCCTTACTGAAGCTCGAACGCACAAGAAGAGCCGGCTGGGAAGCCGGCGCTCCCAGGGCTACAGGCTTTCCACCAACGCTGGGCGTGATGGCAACTGCTTCAACAGCGTCACAAGTTCGGCTTTGGCTTGGGCGTTTGAGAGTTGGTGGCGTTCGGCCAGGATCAATTCGTTCTTCAGCGAGTGTTCGAGGCCGACGAGTTCGGTGACGCGGACTTTGTAACCGTGCGCTTCGAGATAGAGCGCGCGGATGACGTTTGTCAGGTTGCTGGCGAATTCGCGGCGTTGGATCGGGTGGCGCCAGAGTTGGTGCAGCGGGTGCTTACCCTCGCTCTCCAGGTTGCGCGCGAGTTCGGCTTGGCAGCAGGGCACGAGTGCCACCACGCGCGCGTCGTGGCGAAGCGCGAAGCGGATCGCGTCGTCGGTTGCGGTGTCGCAAGCGTGGAGCGCGGTCACCATGTCGACTTTGCCGTCGAGCTTCACGTCGGCGATCGCACCGGCCACGAAGCGCATGCGATCGAAGTGGCTCTCACGCGCAAGGCGCTCGGCGCCTTCCATCAAGGGTCCGCGGGTTTCGACGGCGACGACTTCGCCTTTGCCTGCCGGCGCGAAGATCAAATCGTAGAGGATGAAACCCAGGTAGGACTTGCCGGCACCGAGATCAGCTAGGCGCGGGGCCTCATTCGTTTCGAACAGGCGGTCGAGCGGGCCACGCAGCAGCTGCACGAGGTGGAGTACTTGCTTCAGCTTGCGGCGCGAGTCGGCATTCAGCGCGCCGTCGCGCGTGAGAATGTGCAGCGCCTTGAGCAGTTCGATGGACTGGCCGGGCCACAGATCTTTGAGTTCTTCACCCTTCGCTTGGCTGCGCGGTGCGCGTTCTTTTTTCATGGGCAATGGCGTGCGAGAAGTTGGGGGCTGCGTCAAGCCCGCCAACTGGCCCAGAGTGGCGGAATCGCGGGCATTTTGCCGCTCGACAGAGCGGAGGGATGCCGCTATCTCCTCCCCCTCCCATGACCGACCTTTCGCTCATCCGCAATTTTTCCATCGTCGCCCATATCGATCACGGCAAGTCGACGCTTGCCGACCGCTTGATCGAGTTTTGCGGCGGGCTCGACGCACGCGACATGAAGGCCCAGGTGCTCGACTCGATGGATATCGAGCGCGAGCGCGGTATCACGATCAAAGCGCAAACCGTGCGGCTGATCTATCCGGCCAAGGACGGTAAGACCTATATTTTGAACCTGATGGATACGCCCGGCCACGTGGACTTCGGCTACGAGGTCTCGCGTTGCCTCGCCGCGTGCGAAGGCGCGTTGCTGGTGGTGGACGCAAGCCAAGGCGTCGAGGCGCAGACGCTCGCCAACGTCTACCAAGCGATTGACGCCGGCCTCGACATCGTGCCGATCTTGAACAAGATCGATCTGCCCGCCGCCGAGCCGGAACGCATCCGCCAACAGATCGAAGACGTGATCGGCATCGATGCGTCGGAAGCCGTTCTGATCTCGGCGAAGACCGGCTTGAACATCCGCGACGTGCTTGAGGCGGTCGTCACGCGTTTGCCGGCGCCGAAGGGCGAACTCAACAAGCCGTTGAAGGCGCTGCTCGTCGATAGCTGGTACGATGCCTACTTGGGCGTCGTCGTGCTCTTTCGCGTCATCGACGGGGAGATCAAAAAGGGTCAACGCATCCGGATGATGCAAACGAACGCGGTCTACGAAGTGGATCGCGTCGGCATGTTCACGCCCAAGCGCGTTGCCGTCGATAAGGTCTCGCCCGGCGAGATCGGGTTCTTGACGGCGGCGATCAAGCAGGTCGCCGACACGAAGATCGGCGATACGATCACCGACGAGCGCAAAGGAACGGAAACGCCGCTGCCGGGCTTTAAGCCGGCGCAGCAGGTGGTCTTTTGCGGTCTCTTCCCGGTCGACGCGGCCGAGTTCGAGGAACTGCGCGAGGCGGTGCAGAAGCTTGCGCTCAACGACGCCAGCTTCTCCTACGAGACGGAGACTTCGGCAGCGCTCGGCTTCGGCATGCGCTGCGGCTTTTTGGGGCTGCTCCATCTCGACATCATTCGCGAGCGTTTAGAGCGCGAGTTCAATCTCAACCTCATCACCACGGCGCCGTCCGTGGTCTATCGCATTCATATGACGAACGGCGAGATGGTCGAGTTGCACAATCCGGCCGACATGCCGGACGTCGTGCGTATCGACAGGATCGAAGAGCCGTGGATCACGGCGACGATCTTGGTGCCGGACGAGTATCTCGGCGCGGTTCTGAAGTTGTGCGAAGACCGGCGCGGCCGGCAGATCGACCTCACCTATGCCGGCAATCGCGCGCTGGTGAAGTACAGCCTGCCGCTGAACGAGGTGGTGTTCGACTTCTACGACCGGCTGAAATCGGTGAGCCGTGGGTATGCCAGCTTCGACTACCACATCGACGACTACCGCGATGGCGACCTGGTGAAGATGTCGATCCTGGTCAACGCCGAGCCGGTCGACGCGCTCTCGATGATCGTGAACCGCCAGCGCGCGGAAATGCGCGGGCGCGTGATGTGCGAGAAACTGAAGGACTTGATCCCGCAGCATTTGTTCCAAATCCCGATCCAAGCCGCGATCGGCGGCAAAGTGATCGCGCGCGAAACGATCCGCGCGTTGCGCAAGGACGTGACCGCGAAGTGCTACGGCGGCGACATTTCCCGTAAGCGCAAACTGCTGGATAAGCAGAAGGAAGGTAAGAAGAAGATGCGGGAGTTCGGCAGCGTCGAGATCCCGCAGGAGGCGTTTATTGCCGCGTTAAAGATGGATGAGAATTGAGGCGCTTGGTTGGCGAGCGCCAGAGAGCCTACCAAAGCCTCATCCCCGCGAAAGCGGGGATCGAGCCGACGGAGTCGTAGGCCGGTTCGACTTCGGACTGCAAACTTTTCCTCCGAACTGACGCGTAACCGTCGCGAGGTCTTCGTCCCCAGTGAGAAGAGTGAGATCATTTGCGATGGCGGTTTCCGCTATGAGCACATCTCGCCTTTGGTTGTCGCCCGACTGGCGCTTGCCAGACTTCCGATCCAACTCGACCAGGCGCGTCAGCATCGCGTCAAACCTGGACGAATCGGAACTAAGGCGTGCTTCGTCGAGACGACTGATCCCAAGCACAAACGAATGTGTCGGAAGGTCGGTAAGGGGAATAGTGCGAAACATCGACAAGAGACTTGCCCGCAGTGATTCGTGCGGCGTTGCGCTGAGTTCATCACGCTGGATGTGTGTCGCGAAGTACTCGCCAGTTGGCAGATCCGACTGAGCCAACGTCCCTTTGACCAGAGAGTTGAAGACGTTTGTATCAAGCAGAAAGCGCATAACAAGCTTCACCATTCGTCAAGGCATCTTGAAACCGCCACAATTGCTCGCTGAATTAGCTAGATCGCATCGGAGATAAATCGTGTCAGCCGTGAGCCGGGTAACGATCAAGAATAAACTCTTTACGCTGCAGGTCGACCTCATTCTCAACGACCATGGGTACATCGAGGAGCCCGATCGACAATACTTTGGACTTTACACGGACTCAAAAGATTGGCCCTTCGTTCTAGAGGCGCAAGACGGTCGACATGCAGGATTCTCGGAAATGAACTATGGTGACAACAATCAGCCGGGGCGTACCACGCTTCGGCACCACGCCGTGGTTCTCGGTGCGGGCGTCGATGTGTTTGACCACAGAGGCGAAAGACAAATGGGCAAGGTTGAACGAATCCAACCCCTTTGACGCTCAGGTTCAATGATCCTCAGGAACGGCTTGTTATCCTCGTAGTCGGGCACGTCAAGGCGCGAATTTCGCTTTGCATTCGTCGAAGGTCATCGTCTTTGCGCGGATGAGGTTGGTGTCCGGTTTGGCCGTGGGGTCGACGAAGATCATGTTGTAGTTGTTCGCCTTCAACGCGTAGGTGCGCGTCTTTGAGAGGTCGACGAGGCCGACGTCGAAGGTGAAGCTGCGATCTTGTTCGGCGATCAGCCAGTGGCCGTTCGTTTTGTCGTCGGACATCGTGATGATGCCGCCGGGTTTCAGCGTGGCGTCGAGGGCCGGTTTCAGCATGACCGCGTTTTCGGCGGGCAGGTCTTGCACGCGGTCGAAGGTGCGGGCGTGGAAGGCGCCTTCGATGACGAGGTGCGAGGAGACCATGTTGTTGTGGACGTGCGGGATGATCGCCCCGCCCTTGCGCATGCCGAAGAAGCGGATGAACCAGGGGCGTTCGATGCCTGCGATGTTGATCGCGGCCGGAAACTTCGGGTCCTTCGTTTCGGCGAGGTTCGAGGGGAACGTCATCGCGGCGGTCAGGCGTTCGAAATCGAGGTAAGAGCGGAGTGCCACGAGGCTCACGCCTGTGTTCAACGTTGCGATCTGATCTTGCCAGCCGAGCAGCGGTATTTTGCCGGCGGCGAGCGCGCGGTTCAGGTCCGCCACGTCTTGGGCCCAGCGATTGAGGTCGGCCGGCGGCGAGGCGAGCGCGCCCGAGCTCAAGATTGTGTGCAGCGCGGCGGCGCCGGCGAAGGCTGTGAAAAACGTGCGGCGGTCGAGGTCGCTCATGACCCCATTTTTCCTCAGCCCGCGATGAACCGCAATGCGGCGTGCGTCACGGAAATGCGCGCGACTTTCGTGTCTTTGAGACCCGCTTTGCGCGCAAGTCCGATGATGTCGTCGCCGTTCGGTTTTACGCCCTTGGTGTAGGCGAGCCAGAGCGCTGTGCCTTTCGGCAGAACCTTGGCCGCTGCTTCGATTTGTTTCGGCGCGGTGGCTGGCTCCAACGCGAGGATCACGATGTTGGCCGCTTTCGCCATGGCGGCGGTGAGCTTTGGCGCGCGATCGACCTTCGCTGCTTTGGCGACGGCGCCGTCGATCTCGCCGATGCGTTCGCCGACGATGAGCACCGCCGTGTCGGCTTTGACGCCGAGTTTGTCGGCGAGCGATGGCGGGTTCAGCATGCTCTTCGCCCAGGCGGCCGCTTCCTTGGCGCCGAGTGCGAGTTTGAACTTTGCGGTCTTGGTTTCGATCGCGAGGTCTTCGCCCACGACCTTCGCAATGCGCACGTCGCTCAACTGGACGACCAGCTTTTTGCCACCGCTCAGTTGCAGCGATGCGGAGTCCAGATGTGCGCGCACGTCGGCGCGTTCTTTGCCCGATTTGTAGGCGATGCGTGCTTCGCGTCCCATCTCTTAAGCCGCCGGTTTTGGTTCTTCGCGTGCGAAAACGTAGCGCGTATAGAACCAGCTAAGCCCCAAGAGGCTCAAGCCCAAACCGAAGAACGAGGCGACGCGGAGCAGGCCTTCGAGTTCGCGCGCGTCGTAGAGGAAGACCTTGCCGACGGTCAGCACCATGAGGGCCAGCGAGGCGAAGCGGATGATCTTGTCCTTCCACGCCGTGCCGGCGACGAGCAGGCCTACACCGAGGATGAGCCACGCGGCAGAGTAGGCATAGACCTCGTTGCTTGTGACGCCGTCGAGGGAGAGGATCGATCCTTGGAAGTAGTGGCGCACACTGAGCGACACCCACGCGAATAGCGAGATGAGGGCGGCGCCTTCAACGGTTGGGATGAACTCGGCGCGGTTGCGATCTTGCAGCGCCTTGGTCAGGAGCGCGAGCCACACCACCGGCAG
>JANLXP010000249.1:0-1672 GCA_031365165.1 Alphaproteobacteria bacterium | reverse complement strand
TGGCCATCGCTTTGCTCATACTGACCGGGTAGGGCTCACGTCAAAGGCGCGTTCGGCGTATGGTTTCGGCGCCGGGCAGGAGGCTCAAAATGCGGCTCAATCAGGTCATGGTTTCGGCGCGCGACCTCGATGCGTCGATCGGGTTCTACCAGACGCTGGGTTTGCGGCTGATCGTGCGATCGCCAGACTATGCGCGGTTCGAGTGTCCGGACGGCGAGGCGACGTTTTCGCTGCACCTGGACGCCGGCGCGCTCGGCGTGAGCGAGACGTTGATCTATTTCGAGGACGACGACCTTGATGGGTTGGTCGCGCGGCTTAAGGCGAAGGGCATCGCGTTCGAGGCGGATCCGGTGGACCAGCGGTGGTTGTGGCGCGAGGCTTACCTACGCGATCCGGCCGGAAATCGAGTCTGTTTGTTTCATGCCGGTCGCAACCGCCGATACCCGCCATGGCGTTTGGGCGAGGCGGAATCAACGCCGTAACCATTTGTGGGCGGTTGACCGGTTGGGGTCGGGGATGTTCACTGCGCAACACCTTCACCAAAGGCTGTTGTCATGCGCGTCGCCGCCATCGTTCTTGCCCTTGCAGCACTCGGCCTTAGCGGATGCGCGGCGATTGCCATTGTCGATACGGCAGTGAGCGTGACGTCGACCGTCGTGGGCACGACCGTCGATGTTGCGGCCGGCGCGATCCACGCCGTTGCCGGTTCGTCGGACGACGACGACGTCGATTGCGACGACAAAGACAACAAGGACGAAGACGTCTGTAAGGAAAAGGCCAAGAAGAAGGCCGAGGCCGAGGCGGCGAAAGCGCCGAAAGAGTAAGCAGCCTACGCTTGGCAAACGCCGGTTGGCGATTTAAGTCAGTCGGGTCACGCAAACGATTTGGGCCGCGCTCTTGGATTTTCTGTTCGAAGGCTATCGACGGTTTCGTGCCCGCCACGTGGGTGAGCGCGCCGATCTTTATCGTACGCTGGATGACGGCCAGCAGCCGCCCGTCTGCGTCATCTCCTGCTGCGACAGCCGTGTCGATCCGGTGACGATTTTCGACGCGGAGCCGGGACAGCTGTTCGTTATTCGTAATGTTGCCAATTTGGTGCCGCCGTTCCGGGCTAGCGATGGGCTTCAGGGCACGAGCACGGCGATCGAGTTTGCGGTGCGGCGGTTGAAGGTCGCGCACATTATGGTTCTTGGGCATGCGAAGTGCGGCGGCGTTGCTGCTGCGCTCGGCGAGAGTGCTGGCGAGGAGTCGGTATTCTTAGAGAACTGGATTTCGTTACTCAGCGTGGCAAAGGTGCGCGCCGGGGCAAAGGCCGACCTCCAGACCGCGGTCGAGCATGAGTCCATTCGCGTGTCGTTGGAACGGTTGATGACGTTTCCGTTCGTGGCGGCGGCCGTTAAGGCGGGCACGCTCAGCCTTTCGGGCGCGGTCTTCAGCATCTTTGACGGAAGGCTGGACGTCTTGGACGGCAACGGTGAATTCAAAGCGTTTGAGTAGGCAAATGCGAAATCAAACTGAGACTCTGATTGGTCGGTACTACGCGGCGTTCAATGCGCGCGATTGGAGCGGCATGATCGCGTGCCTTTCCGACGATGTGATCCATGACGTCAATCAGGGCGGACGGCATCGTGGCAAAGCGCATTTTTCGTCGTTCCTTGCGCATATGGACAAG
>JANLXP010000222.1:0-10013 GCA_031365165.1 Alphaproteobacteria bacterium | reverse complement strand
CATTTCGGCGAGGCGACCATCGGCGAGGCTAAGGCCCACATGGCGAAGGCCGGAATTGCCGTGCGCGGCTGATTAGAACATTGCTGCAACGACGCCCCGTGCGCGCCGCCAAAATATGACAGTTTGATGACGCTTGAACGTTGCACGGTTCTTCCCGCCAATGATATCGGGAAGGACCTTGGAGGCACTACGCTTCCGTACTTGATGCGATGGGACACGAGACCGAGCTCAAATTTGTTGGGCCCGAAGCCGCCGTTGCGCGTCTTCAGGCGTCGCCGGTGCTGCAGGGGTACTCCAAGCTTCAGCATGCGCGGACGCGTGCGCTGAAGGCGACGTATTACGACACCGACGATTTGGCGCTGCGCAAGGCCGGCTATGTGCTGCGCGTGCGCGATGAAGGCGGGCACTTCGTGCAGACCGTCAAAACCGTCAACGGGAAGAGCGTCGCGACGCGCACCGAGATCAAGTCGATCGTGCGCAAGCTGACACCCAACATCAAAGCGATCGATGACGACGGCGTGCGTTCGGACATTGCAAAGCTCGCCGGGCGCCGGAAGCTGAAGCCGATCTTCGGCACCAAGACACGGCGCACGACGATGCGGATCGCGCCGGAGCCTGGCAGCGAGATCGAAGTTGCGTTCGATGCCGGCGCCATCACCTGCGGCGACGACGAGCTTCCGATCAACGAGGTGGAACTGGAATTGATGCGGGGCAGCCCGTCGGCGCTTGTCGCGTGCGCGCGGACGCTGATGACTGGGTCGGACCTGGTGCTGTCGTTGCAGTCGAAGTCCGAGCGCGGGTATGTGCAGGTTCAGCAGGCGACGTCTTTGCCGGTTTCGGCGGAACGCGTCCATCTGCCGCCGCGTGCGAACGCGGACGAGGCCTTCGGTTCCATCATCTCGCATTGCTTGCGTCACATGACGGGGAACTGGGCTGCCGTGGTGGAGGCGCGCGACGCGGAGGGCGTGCATCAGATGCGCGTTGCGCTGCGCCGTTTGCGCAGTGCGCTGTCGCTGTTTGCGGCGCCGTTCCGGCCGGCGATGGCGCCGCTGGAAGATGAGGTGCGTTGGATCGGTAGCGTGTTGGGCCGCGCGCGTGATCTCGATGTGCTGCTCGATGAGGTCTACAAGCCCGCGGCCGAAGCGCATGGCGACGACGTGCGACTGCGCGCGCTTGCAGAGCTTGTGAGCGAGCGCCAGGAGCGGGCGTGGGGCGAATTGCTGGCAGCACTCGGGTCCGAGCGGTTTCGTGCCCTGGTGTTCGAGACGTCGGCCGCAACGTTGCTCCGGCCGTGGGCGCAGGCCGCGGTCGGTGGCGGCGAGGCTTTGCTACCGGCAGCCGTGTTCGCGCGTGAGCGGCTCGAGGCGCGCTATGCGCGCGTGAGCAAGATGGGCAAGCGCATCGGCAAACTGAACGAGACGGAGCGCCATGCGCTTCGGATCAAGCTGAAGAAGCTGCGCTATGCGGTCGACTTTTTTGCTTCGCTTTGGCCGAAGCGGCGGACGGAAGCGTTTCGCGAGCGGCTTGGCGCGCTGCAGGATGTGCTTGGCCAAATGAACGATGCGGCGGTCGCGCGCGCACTCGTCGCCGACATTTTGGCGGCGCAGAGCAACACGGCCGACGCGCAGGCGGTTGCCTATGCCGCGGGTGTCGTCGTGGGTTGGCATGTCGGGCATTTGCGGGAACGCGCCGAGAAGCTTGAGAAGCGCTGGCTGTCGTTTGCGACCGCCGTGCCGCCTTGGAAGAAGTAGCTACACGTTCAGCAGAAGATGCTGGCGTTCCCAGGGGCTGATCACCTGCTGGTAGGCATCGTGCTCGGAAGCTTTGACGTCAGAGTAGAGATCGACGAACGCTCCACCCAGTAACTCGCGCAGGTCTTGCGAATTGCGGAAGCGCAGGATCGCATCGAGCAAGTGGCGCGGCAGCTGGTAGCGGAGCGATTCGTAAGCGTTGCCTTCCATCGGTTTCGTCGGCATCAGGTTTTGCGTCATGCCGAGATAGCCGCAAGCGAGCGTTGCCGCGATCGCCAGATAAGGATTTGCGTCGGCACCCGGGATGCGGTTTTCGACGCGGCGGTTCTTCGGTTCGGATTCCGGAACGCGCAAACCAACCGTGCGGTTCTCGTGGCCCCAATGCGTGTTCACCGGTGCGGAGAGATAGCGCACCAAGCGGCGGTACGAGTTCACGTAGGGCGCGATCAACGGCATCGCGGCCGGCATGTATTTTTGCAGGCCCGCGATGTAGGCGAGGAAGAGGCGCGTGTCGTTGCCGTTCTTGTTCGAGAACAGGTTTTTGCCCTTGGCCGTGTCCACGATGCTTTGGTGGATGTGCATGGCACTGCCCGGTTCTTGCTCGTAGGGCTTGGCCATGAACGTCGCGTAGATGTCGTGGCGAAGTGCTGCTTGGCGGACCGTGCGCTTGAACAGAAACGTGTGGTCGGCCAGAACTAGCGGGTCACCGTGGTTGAAGTTGATCTCGACTTGCGCGACGCCGTCTTCGTGGATCAAGCTGTCGATGCCGATCTCCTGCGCCTCGCAGTAGTCGTAGACGTCTTCGAACAGCGGATCGAACTCGTTGACGGCATCGATCGAGTAGGCTTGGCGGCCGGTTTGCGGGCGGCCTGATTTGCCGGCGGGCGGCAGCAGCGGATAGTCGGGGTCGATATTCTTTTGCGACAGGAAGAACTCAAGCTCGGGCGCGATGACGGGGCGCCAGCCTTTGGCTTCATACTTCGCGAGGATGTTCTTCAGGATTTGACGTGGGGCGACCGGGTTCGGTTTGCCGTCGCGGCGAACGCAATCGCAGACGACTTGCGCCGTCGGTTCCTTGTACCAGGGGACGACGCAGATCGTGTCCGGGTCGGGCACCAGAATCATGTCCGGCGCTTGGTACGTCAAATTTTCGGTGTCGGCGTCGGCGCCAGTCACCATCTGACCGAAAATGCTCTCCGGTAGGCGCAGCGTGTCGTTGTCGAGACCCGACAAAAACTTGCTGGTCGGGAAAATCTTGCCGCGGGCGATGCCGGCCATGTCGGGCACGAGCAGCTCGATCTCGGTGATCCGGCGCTCTTTCATCCAATCGCGAAGGACGATCTTGCTCATCGCATGGCCTCCCCGAACGCTGCGAAGAGGGTCTTCGAGAAATCATTTTCCCAATAGCGCCACTCGGGGTGCCACTGGACGCCGAGCGCGAGGCTGCGGGCGTCTTTCACGCGCACGCTTTCGATTTGACCGTCGGGGGCTGTCGCTTCGACGACAAGGCCGTCGCCCAAACGGTCGATGCCTTGGCTGTGCAGCGAGTTGACCTTGATCGTGCGCGTGCCTGCGATCCGTTCAAGCGTGCCGCCCGGCGTTAGGTTCACGTCGTGCATTGGTGCGTACTGGACGTCGAGAGCCGCGGTTTTGTCTTCGCGATGATCGATGCGGCCGGGCACTTCTTCGACATGTTGGAACAGGGAGCCGCCATAGGCCACGTTCAATTCCTGAAAGCCGCGGCACACGGCGAGCAGCGGTGTCTTGTGCTCGACGATGGCGCGGATCAAAGGCAGCGTGGTCGCGTCGCGGCGTTCGTCTTGCAGAACGCCCTCGCGGGGGCCTGGGCCGCCGTAAAGCTTCGGCGCGACGTTCGACGGCGAGCCGGTGAGCAGAACGCCGTCAACCGTCGCCAGGATCTCTTCGAGGTCGAGCGGCTTATCGAGAACCGGGATCAGCAGTGGGATCGCGTTCGCGCCGTCACGGACAGCGACAATGTACTTCTCGCCGACCGCATGGAACGGGTGCGGTCCGATCATGCGGTGGTCGCATGGGATTCCAACAATGGGCTTTTTACGGGCGGGCATATGCCCATTGGCCTAGCCCGGCCCGCGAATGGCCACAAGGTGAACGCGGAAATAAGGCTATTCAGTCCGGCGGCCGAATTTATCGACGTCGCGTAAAATGAAGAGCTCCGGTCCCAATTGCACCTCGGTCTTCATGTTTTTCAACGCGATCATGGTTTGCAACCCTTGCGCGTCGGTGATGATCCACTGACGAAGCTCTGTCGCGGGGTACGCGAAGATTAGGGTTACTGCGCCTTTCATCGGTCCCGACTTTTCGGTCGCGGTGATGCGCAGCGTTCCGGCCTGACGCTCAACCGACGTGATGCGGTTGTCTCGCGAGAGGTCCACGTTTTCACGAAGGATCAAGTTCAGCGGATTGTCGAGCAGCGGATAGCGATCGACCGTGCCCAGCTTTTGGTTCGCGACCGCGATCGTCGTGCCGTCGGAAACGATCAGGTACGGGCTCGGCGGCGCATACTCGAAGCGGAGCCGCCCGGGTTTGCGTGCGGAGATCGTCCCTTGGTCGAGTTCCCCGTTCGGGCCGACCTGAACGAAGCTCGCCTGCATAGACGTGATCGCGTTCAGGTAAGCGGAGACCTTGTTCAAATCGGTGACATCTTGCGGCTTTAGGGGGGCGCCCACAGCCGCAGCGCTGGTCACAAGAAAGGCCGCAAAAGCGGCCAGGAAGCCGAGGGTTTTAAGCATGGTCGAAGCCTGTAGGGGGCGAGTGTGGCGAAATCAAGAAATGGCGGCTGGCGGGCGGCCTTCGATCCGGTCCAGAATAGCATGATTGGGGCGGTCGGCCATTAAATCCTGGATAGGCCGGTTCAGACGTTGGGGGACGTCATGGACGACATCACGAAATATCTATTCGATCCGAAAGGGCCCTTGGGCCTGACCTCGGACTTTTTCCTGAACGTCGTGGCGGAGTTCGGCGGGTTCATCTTGGGCGCACTCGTCTTTTCGATTCTCATTCCCATCGTGATCGACGCGCGGCAAGCGGCGAAGTGGAAGCCTGCGCGGCTGAATTACGGGCAAGAGCTGATGCTGCTCCACGTTGCATTCGGCGACGCATTGTCGCGCTTTCTGCGTTCACCCGCCGGCGACGCACGTGCGCGTGCAGCGGATGCGGTGGATTACGCGTTCCGCGCGGTTCCGCTTGCGACCAGTTTGTTCGGCTACGCGTTGACGGCCACGATCTCGCGCGAGGTCAACGACTATATGCGCATGCTGCGGGCGATTCGCGATTGGGCGCATATCGCAGCCCATCCCGAAGACATTGCTTTTGCTGCGATTGAGCGGCGCGTGACGCAGACGCGCGATATGTTCGCCGGCGCGAACAAAGAATTCAAAGACGTGCTCGATGCGTTGGGGCTCGCCGGTTTCAACGACGTGCGCTGGAGCGAGGAGCTGGTGACGAACCTCTCCGCTGCGTTCGATCTGGTGCAGCGCGAAGGTGTACGCGCTGCGGCTGCGGCTCGGGTTTAGGCGAGCGCGCTATCAATCGTGCCGGCCGGAGTGGTCGCCGACCAAGACTTCGCGTTTGCCGGAGTGGTTGGGCGCGGAGATCACGCCTTCTTCTTCCATCTGTTCGATGATGCGGGCGGCGCGGTTGTAGCCGATTTGCAGGCGGCGCTGGATGTAGCTCGTCGAGACCTTGCGGTCGCGCGCCACGACGGCCACGGCTTGGTCGTAGAGCGTGTCGCCGGAGCCAGCACCCTCTTCGCCGTCGAGCAGCGAGCCGCCTTCCGGTTCGTCGGGTTCTTCGGTGATCGCGTCGAGATATTGCGGTTCGCCTTGGGCCTTTAGGAACTTGACGATCGCCTCGACCTCTTCGTCGGAGACGAATGGGCCGTGCACGCGGCGGATTCGGCCGCCGCCTTCCATGTAGAGCATGTCGCCCGCGCCCAGCAGTTGCTCGGCGCCCTGTTCGCCAAGGATGGTGCGGCTGTCGATCTTCGACGTGACCTGGAACGAGATGCGCGTCGGAAAGTTCGCCTTGATCGTGCCGGTGATGACGTCGACCGAGGGACGCTGCGTCGCGGTGATAATGTGGATGCCGGCGGCGCGCGCCATTTGGGCGAGGCGCTGAACCGCTGCTTCGATGTCTTTGCCGGCCACCATCATCAGGTCGGCCATTTCGTCGACGATGACGACGATGTAGGGCATGTGATCGAGGGGGAGGTTTTCCTCCTCGTACATCGGCTCGCCCGTTTGGCTGTCGAAGCCGGTCTGAACGGTGCGCTTCAGCGCTTCGCCCTTGGCGGCCGCGCGCGCGATCCGTTCGTTGTAGCCCTTGATGTTGCGCACGCCGAGTTTCGACATGCGGCGATAGCGGTCTTCCATCTCGCGCACGGTCCACTTCAGCGCGACTATGGCTTTCTTCGGGTCGGTGACGACCGGCGAGAGAAGATGCGGAATGCCGTCATACGCGGACAGTTCCAGCATCTTTGGATCGATCATGATCAATTTGCACTGCGCCGGCGTCAGCCTGTAGAGCAGGGACAAGATCATCGTATTGATCGCGACCGACTTACCGGAACCCGTGGTGCCGGCGATCAACAAATGCGGCATGCGTGCCAGGTCGGCGATGACGCTTTCGCCGCCGATGTTCTTACCCAGCGCAAGCACCAGTTCCACGTTCTGGTTTTCGTATTCGTGGCCGGCGAGCAAATCGCGCAGCATCACGCGTTCGCGGCGCATGTTCGGCAGTTCGATGCCGATGACGTTGCGGCCAGGCACTGCGGCGACGCGGGCCGAGACCGCGCTCATCGAGCGGGCGATATCGTCGGCCAGCGAAATCACGCGGCTGGAGCGGATGCCGGCTGCGGGTTCGAATTCGTAGAGCGTGACGACGGGACCGGGGCGAACTTGCGTGATCGCGCCGCGTACGCCGAAGTCGGCGAGCACGTTTTCCAGCATGCGCGCGTTTTGTTCCAACGCTTCGTCGGATTCCTTCGGACCGCTCGACGCTTTGCCCTTTTCGAGAAGGGTGAGCGGCGGCAGTTGATGATCGGTCGGCTCTTCCAAGCGCAGGCCGGGTTGTGCGTCGCGCTGTTCGCGCTGACCACGTTTGGCCGCGGGGTTTGAGCGCAGGACGCGCGGCTCTTTGCGCAAGGTCACCGGCTCGTCGCCGGAGGCTTCGGGCACGATATCGACGTCTTCGTCGACCACGCGGGGTTCGCGCCGCTGAATGCGCGGACGCGAACGGAACTGCGGGGTGATCGCACGGAGCAGACCGCGGAACGAGCGGCCGATGCGAGCGCCCATCGCATCCCAAGGCAGTGCGGGCAACGTGAGCTTCAGCGGATTGAGCCCTAAGGCCCAGACGTAGAGCATGGTGCCGATGAGACCGGCGGCGACGCCCGCGACCACTTTCGGCGTCGGCAGTCCCAACGGTTCCAGTTGCGTTGCTGCAGCGGCTGACAAGACGTCGCCAACTGCTCCGCCAAGACCCGTTGCGGCGCCGGTGCCGAACAGTTGCGGGAACAAACTCAAGAACATCGTGATGGCGAGCATCGATGCGACCCACGCGAGCACGCGGCGCACGAGCTTCAAGCCGACGCGACCGTCGACAAGCCACAAGCCCCACGCGAACGGTGGTACTGCGATCAGCCATGCACCCATACCGACACTTTGCCAGATCGTGTCGGCGATATTTGCCCCCCAAAGTCCAAGCGCGTTTTCGGCGGCGACGCCGGTCGCGTTATTCCAGCTGGGATCGGTGGGGGTGTAGGTCACGACGGCGGTCACTGCAGCAATGGCGCTGACGATGAAGGACACACCGACGACGCGCACGACAAGGCGACGCATCGTGGTCGCGATCGCGGCGCGCCAAGTCGTCCATTCCTCTCGACTGAGAAGAAGAGGCACACGCTCGGTCGAGCCGAACACGCCGAAGGCGGATTGCATCTCGCTCATCGTTCCCACCACGATGCCCGTTATGTCCTGTCCGCGCTGGCCGAGGAGCGCGGTTCAAAGGATTCGGGCGAGCCTCTCAAATGCCTCAGATGTGCTTGCGGAGTCGTTAACTAAAGCCACGCGAATGAACGATTTTCCCGGATTGCCCGACACCGTGTCGCGGGCGAGATAGAGACCGGGCAGAACCCTAACGCCGCCTTCACGCCAGAGCTTCGATGCGGCTGCTTCGCCGTCGCCGACATCGAGCCACAAGAAGAAGCCGCCCGCCGGGATTTGGAACCCGAAGCGGTTGCCGATTTTGTTCTTCGCGATCTCAAATTTCTCCGCGTAGAGCTCGCGGTTTGCCTCCACGTGCCTCTCGTCGCTCCACGCGGCGGTCGAGACGGCGGCGATAGGCAATGGCAGTTGCGGGCCGGTCACGTTGCGGAATTCGCGGAAGCGGGCGAGCAGGCTTGCATCGCCTGCGACAAAGCCGGAGCGCATGCCGGGCAGGTTCGAGCGTTTCGACAACGAGTGGAACGCGAGCACGCGCGTGAAATCGGGGTGCGTCTTTCCGCGGACTTCAAGCGCGCCTGTCGGCGGCGTGGTGGCGTAAATCTCCGAGTAACACTCGTCGGCAAGCACGGTGAAATCGAACTCGTCGGCGAGCGCGAAGAGGTGCGTCCAGAATTTTGCGTTCGCGGCACCGCCTTCGGGGTTCGAGGGCGAGCACATATAGACGGCGGCCGTGCGGGCTAACGTTTCGCGAGGCACGCTCGCGAAGTCGGGCAGGAAACCCGTCTCGCGGGTCGCGTTGACGTAGACGGGCTCTGCTCCCGCCGACAATGCCGCCGCAGCGTAGCATTGGTAGAATGGGTTTGGGATCAGGACGACAGGCTTCTTGCCGTTCTGCTCCGGGATTGCGACGAACGCGGCGCTGAACAAACCCTCGCGCGTGCCAACAAGCGGGAGGATGTGGCGCGCGGGATCGACGGTGGCGCCCAGCTTGTAACGCCGGCCAAGCCACAACGCGATCGACTGGCGCAGGTGATCTGGCCCGATGATCGGCGGATAACGGCCGAAGTCGGCGATGTGCTTTGCCAGAATCTCGCCGACGAACGGCGGCACGGGATGCTGCGGCTCGCCGATATGCATGTGGATCGGCGGCTCAGCGGGGTTCACACCCTCGAGCAGCTTGTTCAAGCGCGTGAACGGCGAGATGGGAAGGGCGTCGAGACGGGACATGGCACCCGCAATATACGACCGGATGCGTCTGCGCAAAAGCGAAGGGCGCTGCTTTTGAGAGCGCCCCTCGTATTGTTGAACAGGAGAGGAAACTTAGTGGAGGCTTTCGCCGTGCTGCGTGACGTCGAGGCCTTCGACTTCTTCGTCTTTGGTGACGCGCAGGCCGATCGTGTAGTGCAGCACCACGAGGATGAGGAGTGTGACTGTGGCGCAGTAGGCGCCTGCCATCCCGATGCCTTGGATTTGGATCCAGATCTGCTCCGGCTTGCCGTCGATCGCGCCTTTGCCGAGGCTGTTGATCGAGGAGAGCGCGAAGACGCCCGTCAGGATCGCGCCCGTTGCGCCGCCGATGCCGTGCACGCCGAACGCGTCGAGCGAGTCGTCATAGCCAAACGCCTTCTTCACCCAGACGGCGCCTGCGAAGCAGACGACGCCAGCGATCAGACCGATGTAGAGCGCGCCCGAGGGATCGACGAAGCCGGCCGCCGGTGTAATCGCGACAAGGCCTGCGACAGCGCCCGAGAGCAGACCCAGGACGCTCGGCTTCTTTTGGACGATCCATTCGATGACCATCCATGACAAGGCCGCTGCAGCAGTGGCGATTTGCGTGTTCGCGAGCGCAATGCCCGCAAGCGCGTTCGCCGCGACCGCGGATCCTGCGTTGAAGCCGAACCAGCCGACCCACAGCATCGACGCGCCGATCAGTGCGTAGAGCAGATTGTGGGGCGACATGTTTTCCGTGCCGTAACCGACGCGTGGACCCAACCAGAGGGCGCAGATGAGGCCTGCGATGCCGGCGTTCAAGTGCACAACCGTGCCACCCGCAAAGTCGAGGACGCCGAGGCCGCCCAGGAAGCCGCCACCCCATACCCAGTGCGCAATCGGCGAATAGACGAGCAAGAGCCACAGCGTCATGAAGATCAGCATCGCCGAAAACTTCATACGGTCGGCGAACGCGCCGGTGATGAGCGCCAGGGTGATAATCGCGAACGTCATCTGAAACGTCATGAACACCGACTCGGGGATCGTGGGCGCGAGACTGTGCGCGACG
>JANLXP010000308.1:0-2609 GCA_031365165.1 Alphaproteobacteria bacterium | reverse complement strand
ATGAGGGACAGCGCCTAAAGCTAGTTCGCCGCCTGAATCAATCCATCCCTGAGCAGCCAATCATACGTCGGCCGCACGTCGCCGTCTGCGAACGTCACGCCGGTATCGCTCACCCACAGATCGTCGCCGACGCGCGTGTGCCCGTACTGCAGGGACACGATGCCGTGCGCCGCCACCGGCTTCACCTCACCGGCATCGCACACGCCGTCGCCGTCGCGGTCGTGCCAGAGCGCCAACCCATCGAGCTCAGCCCCGGAGATCGCGCCATCCCCGTCATCGTCAAGCGCACCCAGCGCGTTGTAGCCGTTGTCCCACGACGCGACCCAGGTGACGGAGCCGAACAACTGAAACCCGCTGCTCACAATGCGCTTGTCCTTCGGATCCCAGACGAGCCACGCAGCGTCCGCGGTCAACCACCCGGCCTTCATCGCAGGGCCCTGGCCGGAGAAATCGAACGCAACCTCCGACCGCCGGTCGACCAGCGCGTCGAACGCAACGTCGCGCTTCAGCGGCACCAGGATCGGCGTGATGTAGCGCGCGGGCGGCGCCTCGGAGAGCCGCTTCTGTACGCGCGCAAGCAACCGCCGGTCCGTCCAAAGTTTCGCGATCTGGTCGAAATGCTCCGCCGCCTCGCTCACCACCGTGTGCGTGTCCCAATCGGACTTAGGCTCGCCCGGATTCACCGGCGGTGGAATCCGTTGCAAACCTTGATACAGCACATAGCGAAGCTCGGTGCGCGCCTGCTTCCATCGCCCCGCGCGGTCATACCCAAACGCCAGCGCCACCCGCCCGCGCAGGTTCGACGGCTCCAACGCGCGCGCTTGCTCGTACGCCGAAATCGCCGCCACCAAATGTTGATCCATACCGCGCGGGCCTTCGAACGCACCGGCCGGAATCTCGCGACGCGGGCCCAGCGTATAAGTCCGCGCCTCGCACCGCTCCCCCGGTTTCGCGGGCGGGAAGTTGTCGCGCGAACCCTTGCCCGTCGACTGCGCATCCAGCTTCGCGCAATCGTCGATCAAGCCCTCCGCCACATCGTTCGCGCGCTCGCGATAGACGGGCAGGGCGACGGCGCGCCGCAAATACGCAAGCAGATGCAGCCGCCCGATCGCGCGCAGGCGTGCCGCCGGTTCAAGCCCTTGCGCGTTGCGCTCCAGGTTCGCCAGCAACCGCTCGACCGGAACCTCGTCCACCCGGTCCGCTGGAACCATTGCGAATATGGCGAACGCGGGCGCAGAAATTGTGAGCATTAGGATTGCAGCAAGTATGGCACGCATTCACGAACCTCAGGTTTTCGGCGGCGCAATCGGTAAACGCAAACGAAGCGTAAAGGGCGCGCGCACCCCAAGTCTAACGGAAATCTTAGAGACGGCGCGTAGGCTTGAGCCCCATGCCCGCCGAAGCCGTCAAGAAGACCCAAGCGGTCGAGACCGCCGCCAAGATCGAGCAGGAGATCATCCGGCTCGGCTTTGGCTCGTGGCTGCAATACGTCGACGGCATTCCCTTCGCGATCGGCATCGCAGCCATCATGAGCGGACTTTGGCCAACGCTGGGCAACACCGATCCCTTGATCGCCATCACCTGGGTGCTGGCCGAAGTCGTCTGGTCGTTCGTAGCCCTCATGCTGCTGTGCCACTACCTCGCGCGGCCTGAGCGCTATCCGTCGCAAACCTGGCAGAACCTGCAATACGCGAACTTCGTCGCGCACGGGCTCGTCTGGGGAGGCCTGGTCTGGGTGTTCTGGGACGCGGGCAACACCGTCAACCAGGCGATCTTGTGCATCTTGGCCTTGGGCGTCATCGTTGCGATGTTCTTCCTCACCGTCGCGAACTTCCGCCTGCTCTGCACGTCGCTGGCGACACTCACCGTCGTGGTGTGGAGCGCGTTCCTGACGCATGAGGGCGCGCTGGCGCAAGTGTTCTCTATCGTCTTCCCGCTCTTTGCAGCACTTCTCCTGCGCTACGGCCATCAGCTGTCGGCCAACATCCGTGACACGCTGCGCCTGCGCTTCGAGAACGAGGCGCTGGCCGAAGCCGTCATCCGCGCGAACCGCGCCAAGAGCGACTTCCTGTCCTCGATGAGCCACGAACTGCGTACGCCCTTGAACTCGATCATCGGATACGCCGATTTGATCCGCCACGAAACCTTCGGGCCCGTGCAGCCCGAACGCTATGCCGGCTACGTCGAAGATATCGCAGCCTCCGGCCAGCACCTTCTGAAGATGATCAACGACCTGCTCGACCTGGCAAAGATCGAAGCCGGCAAACGCGAATTCAACGTGGCGCCCGTGAACCTGTCCGAAGTCGCGCGCGACGTGATGCGCTTGATCGAGCCGATGGCCGGGCGCGCGCATGTGGGTGTGATATTCGAGCCCAAACGCGACATAGTCGTGCGCGCGGACGAGCGCGCGGTGAAACAGATGCTGTTGAACCTGCTCTCGAACGCGGTGAAATTCTCGAAAGCAGGCGGCATCGCCGTCATCATTATGGATGTGGCGCCGGGCGACCGCGCCATCTTCGGCGTCAAAGACACCGGCACCGGCATGACGATCGAAGACCAGCAAAAGGCGCTGGAACCGTTCGAACAGGCATCGGGCGCTGACACCGTCG
>JANLXP010000151.1:0-3814 GCA_031365165.1 Alphaproteobacteria bacterium | reverse complement strand
GAGGTTAAGGCCGAGCCCTTGGAACTCGACTCCGATCGTGCCGTGCCATTCGGCCTTCTGATCAACGAGTTGGCGACGAATGCGATTAAGCACGCATTTCCTGCTGGGACTGGGCGCCTTTTGCTGAGCGCTAAAAGAGTCGGGGACCAAATCGAGTTGTGTGTCGCTGATAATGGTGTGGGCATGAAGGATAAGGATTTGGCGAGGATCTCGGAAAAGCGTGGTTCCGATTACGTTTCCATTTTTGTGCGTCAGCTTGGTGGCTCAATCATCGTCTCGGGGCCGGAAGAAACTGGAACGATCATTAAGGTACGACTCCCCCTGCTCGCGGTCCCTTCAGGTGGTGCGGAGCCGTTAGCCGCGTAAGGCGGTCGGCTTCGGATAATCCTTGTCGGTGTCCCAGGCGACATAGGACATTGCGAGTCTGGTCACGATCGCGCTGCGATACGAAGCCGCTATCGGCGCGGCGATGCCGGAGCCAAGCGCTGAGCGCTAGGACGGGTGCAATCGTCGTGATGGAGCGCATATGCCCCCCGCGCGACTATCCAATGGTCGCGCCCGCGTATGGGCGTCCGCTCGGCATTCGAAAAAACATGGATTGGGTCGCGCATTCGGACCGGCGCGACTCGTGGCCGCAAGCCCAAGGCCGCGGAGAACGAGATTTGCCGTTGCAATTGCGATGCCTGAGGCGCTGTCTGGACACCCACTGCAACCATATTGGAGGCGCTAAGTAATGACCCCTAGCGGCTCGGTGAGTGGCGAAGGTCGGCTCTCGGTCGGCAACGAAGACCTGGGCGGCGGCGACTACGTATTGCGAGCGTCGAAGTATGGCGACACAACATTTGTCGCTGGCCGGCTTACCGGCAATCCGAAAGGCATCATCAGGGCATCAGTTGAGTCGATGGCATCAATGCACGGCGACGCGCATCTATCGCTCGAAAACGGTCACATGATGAAAATTCACGTCTATCAAGCGACGGTCGAGCGCGGGCTCTTTCAAGCGAGCGGAACCGTTCCCACATAACATGGCAACTTGAGTGCGATCCGCTTTCGTGAGCTGTGTGCCTCATAGCGCTATGGCCTTTACTGCGCCGTGGCGCGCCCTGGCCTCACAAGGCAATGCACCTAGGTCAACCTCACGCGTTGCGATCAAAACGCCGGTCGGGATGAGATCGCACCGCGGCATCAATCGAGGTGGCGCGCGGCAAGCCGGAAACCATGGCTGTAACTCCAAGATGGCGAAAGCGATCATCACAAGTCCGATGACGACGATCGCGGCTGTCGGAGCGAATACGTTGCCCTCGCTACATGAGTGGCCGATACGCGGCAGCTGAAATGAAGGTCAAATCAGCGCAAAACCCTTGGCGCCATCTATTCGTTGCCGACCTATTGCCATTGAGCTTTGTCAGCGTGCTCGCTACGCCCCCGACTTCGATAACTCCTGAAATAGATCGACAGCGCGGGCCAGAGCTTCGCCCAAAGCCGCAAGCTTCGTCGAGCCAACTTCCCGCTCCCTTTTGGTGCGATGCAGCAACGCCCGAAAGACGCAATCCGAGTGCTCCATCAGCACGCTCAAATGCTCACCACTTGGACCGTTTGCGCCCGAGAACCAATTCTTCACGGTGCGATCGCTTGCGCCCGTCCACCGCATGACTGTCTTGGTCGCGTGCGCTACCGCAGCCGGCGGCCAGATGACGCCGTGTTGCGCGCTCGCTTACGCGAACTCGCGGCTCAGCGTCGGCGGTTCGGATATCGGCGGTTACAAATATTGCTCAAGCGTGAGGGCACACAGGTGAACCACAAGAAGCTCAGACGGCTCTATCGCGAAGAACGTCTCCAAGTTCGCCGGCGTGGTGGGCGCAAGAGAGCACTGCGAACGCGGGCGCCGCTGGTATTGCCGCAACGACCGAACTGACCTGAGCCCCTGCAGTTCCTCCAAATTTGAGTAGAGTCCGTCCACCGGAAGGTGACGGACGATGAAGCGGTCGCGGTTCAACGAGGAGCAGATCATCGCGATCCTGCGCGAGCAGGAAGCGGGGATGAAGCCGCAAACACGGTATCAGCGCGGCAACGTTCTATCAATGGAAAGCCAAGTATCGTCGCGGGAGATGCAGATCGACTGGCACAACATTGCGCCGGGAAAGGACGCAGAACGCCTTCATCGAGAACTTCAATACGGCTGTGCGACGAACTTCTGAACGAGACGTGTTCGCCTCGCTCGATTAGGCCCGCGAAGCTCTCGCAATCTGGAGAGACGATTGCAACACCGTAAGACCGCACAGCGCCATTGGCAACGTACCGCCTGCTATCTACGCCAAACTCAGCGACCCCGGCATGCAACGGGACGAGGCGCTTGAGCTGTTGTGGGCTCCGCGCCCCGTCCCGTTGCATCACCGAGCCAACACGGCTCATATGAAGATCGGACTCTGCTTATCGCTGGATGAAGAGTTGGGGCTCGGTCAATTGCGTTGAAGAGATGCGTCCTCGCGCGGATAATGATGACCCATTTAATGCTCTGGACGTCCGAGAATTCTCCGCAGCCAGCCCACAGGGCCCTCATGTGCAGCAGAAAGCTCTCGGCCCGAGACCGTATCCGGAACGCCACGATGGCCACTGATCTGATCGATGTGAATTCGAAAATAGATGGGCTCCATTGGGCGTGCCTTCTCGTGGAGCACGGTCTTCGCGTAGCCGGGCTCCCACCATACGGACCGCCTTTGCAATAGGTCGTACGCGCGTTTCCGATACCCATCGTACTGAGACGTATCGGACAACTCTTCATACTTGCCCAAAACGACCACCGTGGCCCAATCCTGTGGGCTAACCAATTCGTCAACCTCCACGCAAACCAGCGGATTTGCGCGCATCCAGGTGATCTTTTGCCCGAGCGTTGAGAAACTGTAGAGGTAATTGTCGTCATACGCATAATAGATTGGGGCGATGCAGGGTTGCCCTTCGTGAGCACAGGCTAGTCTGCCCAACTGCGCACGCGCCAGCAGGTCAAGACTGTCTTGCCGAGACATATCATGGATCAGCATATCGGCCTTTCCCGGTTGGACATCCTCACCCGAACAACACACATGCTAAACGGACAAGCTTGCCATTGCGCGTTGCGCAATCTCACGCGACTTACAAGCATCAGGACTCGATCATAGACTTTGACGCACATCAATCTATGGCTAACAATTGGCTTGTCGACCTGACTTAACCGCTGTCCCGGCCCCAGTGCGACCGCTATCGCCCGGCGCGCGCGCACAATCGCGGGCGTTCCTCGATATCGCCGCCGAAAATCTGAACGCGAGGCGCACCAGCGTGATTTGCCATCACCTCTTTGAGGAGGATCGCGATCGAATAAACTTCCTCTCCAATTGCACTGCCCGGCACCCAAATGCGGACATCATCGCCCCCACCCTTCTTCGCCAGCCGTGCGGGAATAACCGTGGCCCGCAACGCATCGAACGCCTGCGGGTTCCGGAAGAATTGTGTCACACCGATCAAGATGTCGCGGAACAGCCGATCGACTTCGCCCGGCTCCTCCTGCAGATGCTCGATGAATTCGGGAACACTGCCTGTGCCCGTAACCGCCCAACACCCTTACAAACAACGCTTGAACATGAGCGCCGAATTGCTTGCCGAGAGTGAAAGCAGCCTGCGTCACTGACGACTGCGCTCATTCAGCCGAATTTCCGCTCTGGGATTAGTGATCGCTGCCGTCGCGCTAGCGCTGAGCAACCCCCTTCTGTTTCCCTGGATCTCGAAACTCTTCCATTTCGGCCCCCTGCATGTGGACGCCCTAGCACTGTCGCTAGGCGCC
>JANLXP010000302.1:0-4895 GCA_031365165.1 Alphaproteobacteria bacterium | reverse complement strand
CGCTCACCTTCGCCAGACTCATCCGCACCGCACTCACTCATCGCAAAGCGATCACATGCCTGCTCGACCCACCCGACAAACCCCAAAGTCAAAGCCAAATGAACCTGGAGTTCGCCACATGCTGAACCGGACAGCCCTGGGTCAAGCCCGGCCATGACGAATGTTTTGGTGTACGGTCGGCGAGATTTTGAAATGAGGTTCACCCCATGCTCCCGCCCGCCATCAAGATCGTGACGAAGGATGAGACGGACCGCGCGCTGGATATCTTCACGCTGGCGTTCGTGGACGATCCGATGCTCAGGTGGATCTTCGTGGACGGCAGCACGTATCTGAGACACCTCGGTGCCGCGCAGATGGCGCTCGGCGGGCGCGCGATCGCGCACGCCACGGCATATATGCTCGACGATTATTCGGCGGGCGCGTTCTGGCTGCCGCCGGGCGTCGGCATCGACGATGAGGCGATGGGCGCCTTGATCGAACGCACGGTGCCGGCCGACCGCCAAGCCGACCTCGCCGGCGTCGGGGAGCAGATGGGGACGTATCACCCGCAAGAGCCGCATTGGTATCTGGCGGTGTTGGGCGTCGACGTCAGCCGGCAGGGCCGCGGCCTCGGCTCGCTTTTGATGAAGCACACGCTCGCGCGCGTCGACGCCGAGCGGCTGCCCGCCTATCTCGAATCCTCTAACCCGCGCAACATCCCGTTCTACGAACGCCACGGGTTCGAGGTGATCGGACGGATACAGTCGGGCGCCACGCCGGTGGTGACGCCGATGTTGCGAAGGGGGAGGTAGGAGCTCGCGCAGACCAATTTGCCGGTGCCCCATTACTGGGCCGCCGACAGCGGCGCAGCCGCGGCGGATCACCTTGCCGGCGCCGGCAAAGTGATCGCCGCCAGCTACGCGGCGGGAGGTCAGCCCTAATAACGGCTGTTTTCTGGGGTGAATTCGGGCGATTGAAAGCCAGGTAGGACGCGCTTAACTCTTGGTCCCGAGAATCGAACGTTCGGGACGTCCAAGTGTTGAGGGCCGCACATGAAAACCGAACTTGAAAAGCTGATCGACCTTGCGCGCAAGGTGGAGCCTTCCGCGAAGGAGCGCGAGGAGCAACGGCGCAGCTTTGCGTTCGGCAACGCGGGCTTCGAAAACGAGCGCATCACGCGGACGATGGTGAACGAGGTCGCCGAGCAGACGCCGAAGAAAGATGTCTGACGACGGTCGCATCCGTCATAGCAAAGCTCAGGAAGCCAGTCTCGTTACCGATCCTGTCGAGAAGGCGCGACGCGAGGCTCAAAACGCGTTGCGCCAGTACGAGCGTATCGACGCGCTGGTGCAAAGTTGGCTGGAGCCGGGGCGCGCTTTCAAGCTTCGTCCCTCAGCCATCCTGGACCTGCATCGTGTGGCTCTCGACGGACTGACCGGCTACGCGGGCAATTGGCGGCCGGGTTCCGTCGAAATCGGGAAGAGCAAGCACAAGCCGCCGGCCGGGCACCTCGTGCCCGAGCTGATTGAGGAGCTTTGCGACTACGTCAACGACAACTGGACGGCAAAGACGGCGTCGCATCTCGCTGCCTATGTCATGTGGCGGCTGAATTGGATTCACCCGTTCAGCGACGGCAATGGGCGAACGTCGCGCGCCGTGTCGTACTTGGTTCTGTCGCTCAAGGTGGGCTACCGCTTGCCCGGCACGCCCACGATTCCCGAACAAATCATGGAGAATCGAGAGCCGTACTACGAGGCGCTCGAAAAGGCTGACGAGGCGGCGGCGCGTGACGCGATCGACGTGTCGGCACTTGAGCAGATGATCGAGAGCATGCTCGCGAAGCAGTTGCTATCTGTCGTCGAAAAGGCGTCGGGGAAGAAGGCACAGTGAGCGTGCGGAAGGGACACGATTACCTGTCGCCATATTCGGTCCCATATTCGCCACTCGCGCAACATCCCGTTGTGGCGAATAGGAAATCCCTCGCGTCACTGTGTCCCTCCCGGAAGTTTGATGACGTTGAACTCGACGTGAACCTCAAGTTCACGAACTTCTTCGGGCTTTGACGGGCTAATCGTCAATTCGACAGCGGTATATCGACCTGGCGCGAATTCATTGGTGACATCGATTTCGTAGTCCTTGCGGCCGGCGCGGTACTCGTCCCATTTCGAAAAATCGACATCGCCGTTCGCCAATCTTGGCTCTGGTCGTCCGTAGTTCACTTTCACTTTCGCTCCTGCGAAGCGCATCGTGGTTGGATTTCCAATATCCAGGTATATCTTGTGACCGTCGAGATACGGAACTGCTCGACCATAGCTGACAGGAAATACTCCGAACTGATTTCGTGCGAGGGCGTATTTCGGTTCTGTCGTGATTTCAGCGCCCGCAACTTCCAGCCTCTCGACTTTCAACCTGAGAAGCCTCACTTCAAAGTCGAGGCTATCGAATTTCTGCTTCAGGCCCTTGTACTCGGTTGAATCGCCGCGCATGGGGCCATTGCTTGACGCTGCCTGCGATGCTGGTCGATCGCAGGAAATAAGTAGAAACATTGACAAGATGGCTATGGCGCAGCCGCATCTGGGCTTTAGCATCGCAACGTCCCTTTCGGTTATCACTGTGGACTGGTGACAGGAGAAGGTGTGCTTGAGATTATCGACAATTGGTTGAGTTTCGAGTAGAGAAATCGACGGATGACGGTAGGGCGAGTCTATGCTGATTGATGACTATCAGAAGAAGGCTCATAGCACTGCAACAACCAAAGACATCGATGTCTATGCGCTCGGCCTAATAGGCGAGGCTGGCAGTGTTGCGTCGGCAATTAAGAAATTCAAACGCGACTCGCCGTCGCTCCAGGAGGTTAAGCGAGATATCCAGGAGCAGCTGGGGGATGTGCTCTGGTATCTGTCGGAGATCGCAACGCAGTACGACCTAAGTCTTGAGGATATCGCCCGCGCCAATCTTCAGAAGACGGAGTATCTCTTCAAGAAGCAAAGCGTCGATTTTGACGACGGAATGCCTATCGATCAGAGACTTCCTCGCCAATTGAAGATTCGCTTCGACGACGACAAAACCAGGTTGCAGCTTTTTGCGGGCGAAACGCCTATCGGTGCACCGCTAACCGACAACTCGTACGAGGACGACGGCTATCGTTATCACGACGCCTTTCATTTGGCTTATATGGTCAAATTAGGCTGGTCACCGGTTTTTCGGGCGTTGTTGAAGTGTAAACGCCGAAAGAAACCCGAGGTCGACGAAGTCGAAGACGGTGCGCGTGCGCGCGCACTGGAAGAGGGTATTTCCGTTTTGGTGTTTAGCCAGTCTCCGCCGCCCAAGACTGGTGCCTCACTCTTTGCCGATCGCGCTCAAGTTCCTTTTTGGCTCTTAGAGAGCATCAAGAAAATGACCGGAAGTGTTGAGGTGCGGGCAAAAACCGTAGGCGAATGGCAGGATGCGATCACTGAGGGATACCAGATCTTCGACAAGCTGCGGCTGCATAAAGGCGGAACAGTGGTCTGCGATCTTGACGCGGGCACTCTGACGTTTGAACTGCCGAGTTGATGATGGTCGTGCCACTTGTTGACGAGCCGGACATTTTGGCTGCTTGGCTGGATGCCGCGGCCAAGCTCGCGATGCCCGGGGAGAACCCACCATTTCTTGTGATAACAGCGGGGAGTGGTTTCTCAGCAACCCGCGTGCAGTTGAAGACATTGGACGACGCCGCTGTCGCCGTCGGTGCAGAAAGGCCTGGAACCGTTGCGGAGGTTCTAATGCCAGATCGCGTGATGCGGAACACTGGCGGTGTTGCATCGAGCCTTGACGCTGGATGGCGCCTGTTTGGGAGAGGGCGTGGCAGAAAGCTGAAGTTCAGCGGTTGGGCACACACCTATTTCGAGCGGTTGACTGGGCGGTGGATGAAGGGTGACTTGGTTCTTCACGAGATCAAAGAGAATCGCATAGCGTCCATCATCGAGAAGATTAGATTGTGGAATAAGGATGTAGAGGGCGCACTTTACGCGCATACTGACCTTCCGTCAGACACCTTGCGTGTTCGAGGCTCCCCCTGCCTCCAGTATGTGCAGTTTCGGCTCTTCGCTCAAAACCGCCTTGAGATGTTTGCCGTCTATCGATCGCACGACTATTTCAACAAGGCGCTCGGTAACTTGATCGGTTTGCAGCGGCTTGGTCAGTTTGTTGCGAAGTCCACTGGTCGGACCTTTGTCCGTCAAACTGTGTTTTCGCTGCATCCGATAAGTGGCGGTACCAAGGCGTCGTTGAAGGAATTCGTTGATCGTGTCCGGCAGCAACAAGACGTTTGATGACTATGCTTTCGACGCTCTCATTGCGCGCGTGCGCGCATGCACAGAGTGCGCGCGCATGTGCGAGAGCGTTCGCGTCCTTTCTTGGGCAAATGGCCAACCCAACTCGCCAATGATGTTTGTGGGCGAAGCGCCCGGGCGCCTAGGTGCGGATCGAACTGCTATTCCCTTTCATGGTGACAAGGCGGGCGATAATTTTGAGCGGCTGCTCGATTTGGCGGGAATACAGCGTTCGCAAATCTTCGTCACGAACGCGGTGCTCTGCAACCCGCGGGATGAGCGCGGGAATAATGCGCCGCCGTCGTCAACAGAGATTGACAATTGTGCGCGACATCTCAGGGCTCAGATCGAGTTGATTCAGCCATCACTGGTCATGACTCTTGGCGCAGTTGCGCTCGAAGCAACGCGTCGCGTTCAAGCTCATGATCTCACGTTGCGCGATTCCGTGCGCACAGCGAACAAGTGGTTCGATCGGATGCTGTTGCCACTGTATCACCCTGGCGCGCGCGCCATGATTCATCGAAGCTTCGCAAACCAGACAGCGGACTATTATTTTGTCGGGGAGATTTTTCGTCGATTGAAAGGCCGGCGCCGAAAGAAAGG
>JANLXP010000104.1:0-2874 GCA_031365165.1 Alphaproteobacteria bacterium | reverse complement strand
TGAAGGACCGCGCGGCGCTCGGCATCATCCGGGACGCGGAGGCGAAGGGCCTGCTGAAGCCCGGCGGCGTCATCGTGGAGGGCACGGCCGGCAACACCGGCATCGGCCTCGCCATGGTCGGCCGCGCGCTCGGCTACCGCTCCGTCATCGTGATCCCGGACACCCAGTCCCAGGAAAAGAAAGACACGCTCCGCCACATGGGCGCCGAACTCATCGAAGTGCCAGCCGTCCCGTACAAGGATGCGAACAACTACGTGAAATACTCCGGCCGCCTCGCCGACGAATTGAACGCGAAGGAGCCGAACGGCGCGATCTGGGCAAACCAATTCGACAACGTCGCGAACCGCCAAATCCACATCGAGACCACCGGCCCCGAAATCTGGAATCAGACGGACGGCAAAGTCGCGGGCTTCGTCTCCGCAATCGGCACCGGCGGCACGCTCGCCGGCGTCGCCGCGGCTCTGCGTGCACGCAACCCGAACGTCAAGATCGCGCTCGCCGACCCGCCGGGAGCGGCACTCTTCAACTACTACAAGCACGGCGAACTGAAAGCCGAGGGTTCATCCATCACCGAAGGCATCGGCCAAGGCCGCGTCACCGCAAACCTCGAAGGCTTCAAACCGGATGAAGCGTTCCAGATCCCCGATTCCGAAGCGGTCCCGTTCTGCTTCGAGCTTTTGCACGACGAAGGCCTCTGCCTCGGCACGTCGTCAGGTGTGAACGTCGCCGGCGCCTATCACCTCGCTCGCGCGCTCGGCCGCGGCAACATCATCGTCACAATCCTGTGCGACTACGGCACGCGCTACGCCTCGAAACTCTACAACCCCGCCTTCCTGCGTTCGAAAGGTTTGTCCGTACCCGCATGGCTGGAGCCGAAAAAATGAGCCCGCTCGTCACCACCCAATGGCTCGCCGATCACCTACGCGCACCCGACGTGCGCATCGTCGACGCGTCCTGGTATCTGCCCGACATGAAGCGCAACGCGAAGGCAGAGTATGCCGAGGCACACATCCCAGGCGCCGTCTTCTTCGACCTCGACGATATTTCGGATACCGCCTCGCCCTACCCGCACATGCTGCCGCCGCCGGAAAAATTCGCTTCGCGCATGAAGAAGCTTGGCCTCGGCGATGGCCATCGCATCGTGACCTACGACGGCGCGGGTTTGTTCTCCGCCGCCCGCGCGTGGTGGATGCTTCGCGCCATGGGACATGAAGAGGTCTTCGTGCTCGACGGCGGCTTCCCGAAATGGCGCGCCGAAGGGCGTCCGATCGACGACATGCCCCCGGTGCCGCAAGCCCGCCACTTCACACCGCGTCCGAACCATTTGATCCTGCGCGACGCCACCCAAGTTCTCGAGAACCTGAAAACAAAACGCGAGCAAGTCGTCGACGCGCGCGGGCCCGCACGCTTCAACGCGACCGAGCCCGAACCCCGCCCCGGCGTCCGCGGTGGCCACATCCCGAGTTCGAAGAATCTGCACTATCAGCGCCTGCTGAACCCGGATGGCACGCTACGCAAAGGCGACGCGCTCGCGGCGGCCTTCCGCGACGCCGGTATCGACACGACGAAACCCGTCGTCGCCAGTTGTGGCTCGGGCGTCACCGCCGCCATCATCGCGCTCGGTCTCAAGGCGATGGACGCCCCGGACGCTTCGATCTACGACGGCTCCTGGGCGGAATGGGGTGCGCGCCACGAGCTCCCGCTCGAAAAATGACAAAGGCGCCGATCCCGATCACCATCACGAAACTTGAGATGTCGGCAAAGCCCGCAACGCTTCGCCCGCATCTGCGCCACGACCAAGACAACGGCCGCGTGATGCTGCTCAAGGTCAAGCAGCCGCCGGTCCACTTCTATCGCTACCTCTACGAGACCGTCGGCAAGCCGCATCTATGGGTCGAGCGCACGCGCATGAGCGATGAAACGCTCGGCAAGATCGTGCAGGACGAAAACGTGGAGCTCTACGTTCTCTATTGCGAAGGCGCGCCCGCCGGCTACGCCGAACTCGACTTCCGCAAGACACCGGACGCCGAACTCGCCTATTTCGGCCTCATCCAAGATTTCTTAGGCCGCGGTCTAGGCTCGTTCCTGCTCGCCACAGCGATCGACATCGCTTGGTCGAAACCCATCGAACGCCTCTGGGTCCACACGAACACCTTGGACCACCCGCGCGCACTCCCACTCTACCAAAAAATGGGCTTCGTCCCTTACGCGCAAGAAAAATCGGAAATCGTTCCGTTGTAGTCGGCGTCTACTTTGCCGCCTCAAGCTTTTCCAGCGCAGCCATCGCGACGATCGGCCCCCATGCGTCCGCTCCGAACCAGCCCAAGAGTACTTGGCCATTCTTGGACGTGACGGTGACGATCCCGTCGATGCAGCTCGCGTCCTTCTGGTTCGTCACGGTTTCGGCATAGATGACATAGCCGTGCTTCTCGGCGACCTTCGTCCATGTGCCGCGACAGTTCAGCGTCGGGTAATTCGCTTCCGCAGTCTTCCCCTTAATCGTTAGCGTCATCGGATAGGTCGTCTCCGCCGACGTCTCGATCTGCCGCATTTCGCCGGACCACGACCCGGACAGTCCCACGGGACCCGCGCTCGCAGTACCGCAGAACACCAACGTTGCAACAACAAGCGCGATGCGCATGAACATGTGCCCTCTCATCTCAAAATCTGATCCAGGAACTCTTTCGTCCGCTCGCTCTTCGGGTTCGTGAAGAATTCGGCCGGCGGTGCGATCTCGACGATCTCGCCGTGATCCATAAAGACGATGCGGTTCGCGACCGTGCGCGCAAAGCTCATCTCATGTGTGACGACCAGCATCGTCATGCCCGTCTCCGCAAGTTCGACCATCGTCTCCAGAACTTCCTTGATCATCTC
>JANLXP010000291.1:0-4635 GCA_031365165.1 Alphaproteobacteria bacterium | reverse complement strand
CGCGTCGCGGAGCCGGCCGTCCGTGCGGTTCATCGGTCGCGCACTCTAGCATGCGGTGGCCACGCTGATATGGTAGTTGCGTCCGTACCACCACCGAACCGGAGACCGATGGCCACCGGACGGCCAACGCCCCTCAAGTCGGCAAACGGCCCATGTCATCGATGACACCTACGATCATCTTCGACAAAAAGGGCAACGTCTTCGCTGTCATAGGCTCGCCCGGCGGCGCACGCATCATTCCCTACGTGACGAAGGCGGTGATGGGCCTCATCGATTGGAATATGTCGATGGCCGACGCCGTCGCGCTCCCGAACGCAACCGGCCGTGGCCCCACGACCGAACTCGAACAAACCCGCACGCCGGAGGCCACCGTCGAAGCACTCCGCACCCTCGGCCACGACGTAAAAGTCACCGACTACGGGATCAGCGTCAGCGGCCTCAATAGCATCCGTGTCACAAAACAAGGTTTCGACGCCGCCGCCGACCCTCGACGGGAAGGCACTGTTGGCGGAGACTAACGCACCATCGCGGCTAGCCCGCGAAATGCGAGGTCCTTCGCGGTCACGAGATAGCAAGGGATCGGCTCCAGAAAATATTTGATCCGCCCTTTCGCCTCGAACCGGCGGCGGAACAAATTTGCGTCGAACAGATCGCCCCACTGCGTAACGATGCCGCCCGCGATGTACACACCGCCCTGCGCGCCGAGCGTGAGCGCAAGATCGCCGGCGACGCCGCCCAGCCAGCCCGTGAACAACGCCACTGCCTCGACAGCGACCACATCCGCCTTAGCGCGCGCCGCCTTCGCAATATCTGCGGCCATTGGCTTCGCCTTTAGCGTCACGCCATCGAGCGCCGCGATCGCAAGATAGAGCGCCTCAAGTCCCGGTCCCGACACGGCATCCTCTGCTGCCACATGGCCCTGACTGCGCATCAACTGAAAGACGACCGCGAGTTCGCGATCGTTCGTCGGCGCAAGGTCGACATGTCCGCCCTCGCCCGGCACCGCGATCCAGCGCGTTCCATCGAACACCGCACTCGCCACGCCAAGCCCTGTGCCCGGACCAACCGCGACCTTCGGCGCACCGGCAATCAGCGCGCCCCCACCAAGCTGCACGACATCATCAGAGGTCAGCACGGGCACCGCACTCGCCATAGCCGCGAAGTCATTCACCAGATAAGCGACCCCACCGGTTGCGGCAGCAATCTCAGCGCGCGAAATCTTCCACGGACAGTTCGTGAGCGTGATCGCCTCGCCGACCAGTGGTCCCGCCGCGCACACAGCCGCTCCCTGCAACGGAAGGCGCAAACCAGCAACGTCCGCATACGCCTTCACCGCAGATCCGAAATCCGGATAAAGCGCAGTCAGCCAAGCTTCGTGCGCTTCGATCCGCCCGTCGCTGCGCAGGACGGCGAAGCGGACATTCGTTCCGCCGATGTCGGCGAGCAAGAAATCGCCGCTCATGGCGGCCCATCCCCAAGCGCCGCCACATCGGGGATAGTGATGCGAAA
Organism: Alphaproteobacteria bacterium; assembly: GCA_031365165.1. Classification (GTDB taxonomy): domain Bacteria; phylum Pseudomonadota; class Alphaproteobacteria; order Micropepsales; family Micropepsaceae; genus SZUA-430. The sequence goes on along the minus strand of JANLXP010000291.1, from coordinate 3,126 downwards.
TGTCGTGCCGGTAGGCCCCGAACTGAGCAACGCCACCTCGCCGCCGTGCCCACGCGCAAGCTCGCGCGCGATCGCAAGGCCGAGACCCGTGCCGCCAACGCGCCCCTTGCCGGCAAACGGCTCGAACAACCGCTTGCGCGCCTCCTCCGGAACGCCCGCGCCGTTGTCGGAGAGATCAATAGTGACCACGTTGTTCTGCCGCTGCGCGCTGAGCGTAATCGCCGCTCCCTCGCGCCCTTCCAGTGCCTGCGCCGCGTTGCGTCCCACATTGATCAAGATGCGCAACAACTGCTCGTTATCGGCGTCGATTTCGAGTTGCGGATCGAATGCGTTGTTCCAACCGGTCCGCCCGTCGCCGGCAGCAAGCGCCGCATGCATCGCCTCATCCGCAACGGCGAGCAACGGCTGACGCCGCCGCCGCGGCGGCGCCTCCTCCGCGCGTCCGTATTTCAGCGTGTTCGTCGCCAGCGCAATCGCGCGGTCGATCGACGACACCAACCGCGGCGCAAGCATTTGAACCGTCGGGTCCTTGCTCATCGCGAGCCGGTCGGACGCCAACTGAGCGCTCGCCAAGATGTTGCGTAGATCATGTTGGATCTTCGCGACAGCGGTCCCGAGCGCCGCCAAGTGCTCGCGCTGCTGAAGCGCTTGGCGCAACTCCGTCTGCATCGCCGCGAGCACCCGCTCCGACTGCCCAATCTCGTCCGCACGCAGCGTCGGCACAATGATGCGCTGCGCATCGTCCGGCTTCTCTTGGAACCGCACCATCGACTGCGTCAAGCGTTGCATCGGCCGAACGAACAGGAAGTAGAGCGCGGTGAACACGAGCGCCGACGTCACGCCCGCAATCAGCAACGACAAACCCAACACACGCGCGGAATAGGACAGCATATCGTCGCGGATCGGTGCCTCATCGACGAGCGCCTCGATCAAATCGCCGGCACCAAGCCGCGGAACACTAACGATCCGAAGAACGCGAGAACCGCCCGAAATCATGCAGTCGAGGCTCGACCAGATCAGCTCGACCATCCCGGCCGACCGCAAATCCACTTCGACGTCCTTCGCAGGCGGTATCGACTCGGCAAGATAAAGCCGACGCGTATTGTTGCGCTTCAGGCCGACAAGCCGCACGCCAGCGTTCGCCAGAATCTCGCGCCGGAGTTCGGGCGACAAATCGGTGTCGCGCACCTCGTCGAGCGCAAGCACGGCGACCTGCGCCGAGGCCAACCGCCCGGCCAAGATGTCGTGATAGTACCGCGCAGCCGACGGGAAATAGATGAACACTTCGGCGAGCAGCACGAACAGGGTCGTGAAGAACAGCAAGCGCCCCGACAGGCTCGCCACCAGGTGCCGGTGTAAAAAATCCCGAACGCGCTTGAGAGTGCCGACCATCGCCGCGATGAGGGATAGCAAGCGACCGCGCGGCACAAAAGGCAGAACTTCAGCGGTTAACCGCTCGCATCCCTCTTAAGGTAGCCATGACAAGACTTTAACCACCGCTTTGGTGCGCGCCGAGAACAATGCCGGTGTGAAATGGGAGCTTGCCGCACGTTTCGAGATCTCGCCAAGCGTCGGGTAGGCGGCCACAAGTCCAGCCATCGCTGAGATCTTCGTCTTCTGCCCGATCGCCATCACCCACGGCAAAATCAGATCGCCCGCGTGTGGTGCCACGATTGTTGCCCCGATGCAGCGTCCGCGAGAGATCACGATCTTCGCGAGTCCATGCAGTTCAAGTTCGGCCTGCGCCCGGTCGTTCTCATGCAGAGGCCACCGCGCCACGCTATGCGCGATACCCTGTTCTTTCGCTTGTGCTTCCGTCGTTCCGACATGCGCAAGTTCGGGGTCGGTATAGGTGCACCACGGGATGGCGGAGGTATCGGTCTTCACCGGGACCTTGAACAGCACCCGCCGGATGATCAGCCCGGCGTGGTAACCCGCGACATGCGTGAACTGCAGCCCTCCCGCGACGTCACCGATCGCCGAAACGCGACCGTTCGATGTCCGCAGCGCGCCGTCGACCTCGATCCCCTTACGCGAGTATTTGATGCCCGCAGCTTCGAGATTGAGCCCATCCACATTCGCAGACCGGCCGGCAGCCAACAACAGATGCGAACCCGCAACCGCCTCGCTTTGCCCGTTGCGCGAGATCGTGACCGCAACCCCGCCGTCCGTCTTCGAAACCGCAGTGACGGCCGCCCCCTCGCGGATGATCACGCCTTCGTCCTCAAGCGCCTTGCGAACGATCGCAACCGCCTCCGGATCGTCCTTCGGCATGATGCGCTGCGCCTCAAGCACCGTGACCCGCGAACCAAGGCGCCGATGCGCTTGCGCAAGCTCCAGCCCGATCGCGCCGCCACCTATGATGATCAGGTGCTCAGGCAGTTGAGTGTTGTCGAACAAGGTCTCGTTCGTGAAATGAGGCGTCTCGCCTAACCCAGGGATCGGCGGCTTCGTGGGCGACGACCCTGTCGCGATCACGAAGTGCTTCGCCACGATGCGGTCTTCGCCCGCCTCGACCTCGCCGGCGGACACGAATTTCGCGGTCGCCTTGATCACCTTGACGCCGAGTTTCTCGAACCGCTCGACGGAATCGTTCGGCTCGATCGCTGCAATCACGCTGTGCACGTGTTTCATCACGCGCGCATAGTCGACCTTGGTATCGCCCGCATCGACGCCGAACGTCGGCGCTCGGCGAATCGCCTGCGCGTGACCGGCGGCCGCGATCAGCGACTTCGACGGCACACAGCCGTAGTTCAGACAGTCGCCGCCCATCTTGTGCCGCTCGATCAAAACGACCTTGCGCCCGAGTTGGGCCGCACCGGCCGCAACCGACAGACCGCCCGACCCCGCACCGATAATGCAAATGTCGGCTTTGATCTGCGCCATGCCGGTCAAGCCTTCTTCTTCGCAGCGAACGCGCGGTAGACAATGGGAATGAGCGACAGCACAACAAGCCCGATGATCGGGATGTAAAAGTCGGGCCGCGACAGCAACGTTCCAAGGCTGAGATCAAGCTCATCCCCGGCTTCGAACGCAGCGTTCGCCGCGTTGCCGATGCTCGCAAACACAAACGCGCCCGGGATGATCCCGATGAACGTGGTGACCACAAACGTCACCAAAGACACG
>JANLXP010000016.1:0-1583 GCA_031365165.1 Alphaproteobacteria bacterium | reverse complement strand
CTGCCCGGCCTGATCGAAGGCGCGCATGAGGGCGTTGGTCTCGGCGACCGATTCTTGGGCCACGCGGAGCGGTGCAGCGTGCTGCTGCATCTGGTCGACGGCGGCATGACGGCGCCGGAGATCGCGAAGGCTTACGTTCAGGTCCGGCGCGAGATCGAAGCGTACGGCCAAGGGCTTGAGAGCAAGCTTGAGATTTTGGTTTTGAACAAAGCCGACCTGATGACGAGCGGCGACGTCGAGCGCAAACGTCGCGCGCTTGCCGAAGTGGCCGGCGTCAACGCGATGATGATGTCGGGTGTGCAAGGCGACGGCGTCACCGAAGTCCTACGCGAAATTGCAGTCGCGCTTGCTTATCATCGCCGGGACAACCCGCCGGCATTCCGTTCCGACCCCGACGGCGTCAGGCTGATCGAGCGGCAAGACGAGCCCGAGGGGCTCCCGACGGAACGCGGGTGGGCGCCGTGAGCGGTAAGCTCACGTCCTCGCGCACCCTCGTCGTCAAAATCGGATCTTCAACACTGGTAGATGCGACGACAGGTGCGCTCGCGCGCGACTGGCTCGATGCGTTCGCGGCCGACGTCGCGCGGGTGAAGGCGCGCGGGCAGCAGGTCGTGCTCGTGTCGTCGGGTGCGATTGCGCTTGGGCGGCGTGCGCTGAAGCTCGCGGCGGGCGGGTTGAAGCTCGAAGAGGCACAGGCGGCTGCGGCGGTCGGGCAGATCGCGTTGGCGCGCGCGTGGAGCGAGGCGCTTGCGGCGCATGAGCTGACCGTCGCGCAGGTGCTGCTCACGCTTGGCGATACGGAGAGCCGGCGGCGGTATTTAAACGCGCGGTCCACGCTGAAGACGTTGCTCGCGATGGGTGCCGTTCCGGTGATCAACGAGAACGATACCGTGGCGACGGCCGAGATCCGCTTCGGCGACAACGACCGGCTGGCTGCGCGCGTGACGGGGATGATCGAGGCGGACTGCCTGGTGCTTCTCTCCGACATCGACGGGCTTTACAGCGCCAATCCGCGCAAGGACACGAGCGCGCAGTTCATTGCCGAGGTGCCCGCGATCACGCCGGAGATCGACGCGATGGCCGGCGCCTCAGGCTCCGACATGGGATCCGGCGGCATGACGACGAAGATTATGGCGGCCAGGATCGCGACCGACGCTGGCGCGAACATGGTGATCGCGAACGGCAGTTTGCGACCGCCGTTGAGGGCGATCGAAGAGGGCGCACGCTGCACGTGGTTTCTCGCTTCGGCATCGCCTGCGGCCGCGCGCAAGCGGTGGATCTCCGGCACGCTGAAGGCCGCGGGCAGCATTACCATCGATGCCGGTGCGGCGACGGCATTGGCGCAGGGCAAGAGTTTGCTGCCGGCCGGTGTCGTTGCGATCGAGGGTGCGTTCGAGCGCGGGGACTGTGTCGCCGTTAAGGATTCGACGGGCCGCGAAGTGGCACGTGGGCTTATCGCGTACGGTGCGGAGGACGCGCGGCGGATCGCGCGCGCGAAAAGCGGTGAAATCGAAACGCTCCTCGGCTACCGTGGCCGCACCGAGATGATCCATCGGGACGATATGGCGCTGGTGCGCTGATGA
>JANLXP010000015.1:0-4713 GCA_031365165.1 Alphaproteobacteria bacterium | reverse complement strand
CTACGCGACATCGCGCGCAGCAGATCTTTGGCATGCAACACGCCGACGATGTTGTCGGGATCGCCTTTGTAAACTGGAAGGCGCGTGTGCGGTTGCGACAGCACCCGATCAAGCACCTCTTCCGGCGCCAAATCGCCGTCCAGCATCGTCATGCTCTTGCGGTGGATCATAACGTCCGCGACCTGCAAATCCTTCAGGTCCAGAATGCCGCCCAGCATGTTGCGGTCGGTCGTCTGCACCGCGCCTTGAATGTGATGGAGGTCGATCGCGCCGCGAAGCTCCTCCGTTGCAGCTTCCGCCGCCTCTTCCTTGTCTTCGACCAAGCCTTGCGACTTCACGCCCATGGCCGTGAGTATCAAAGCCACGATCCAAGCGACCGCGTTCACGACCGGCGAAAATGCACCAACCGCGAACCGAACGGAGCGCGCCAAGCGCAACGCTGTGCTGTCCGGATTGGCGATCGCATAGGTCTTGGGCAGCACCTCGCAGAAGATCAACACCAGAACCGTCGTGATGATCGTCGCAGCAGCGATCCCGGCATTGCCGAACAATGTTAGCAACACGCTGGTAACAAGCGCCGACGACGCGATGTTCACGAACGTATTGCCGAGCAGCATGGAACCCACCATCTGCTCGCGGTGCGCCATCAGCCAGTTGACGTGCTTCGCACCCGGTTCGTTGTCCTTCTCGAGCTGGTGCATGCGCGCGCGCGATGCGGCGGTCATCGCAGTCTCGGAGCCGGCAAAGAACGCCGAAAACAACATCAGCACGAATGTGATGCCGATCGAAAACAGCAAATCCCATCCGGAAAGCTCGTGGGCCGGAATTAGACTCTCTTCCATAGCGTGCAGATTCTCTCTTCTAGGGGATGCTAGTGACGGTTCAGCGCGTGGGTCAGCAGTGACTTCACGGCCGCGGGGTCGACATCGTTCGCGACGAACGCCTGCCCAATCCCGCGCGCCAGTACGAAGACGAGCGTGCCGCCCGACGCCTTCTTGTCTTGTTTCATGATCTCGACGAGATCGTCTTCCGAAGCGCCGAGTTCCGGCAGATCGGCAACCGATGCCGGCAGGCCCGCACTCGCGAACCACGCGCGCACGCGGGCCGCTTGCCCAGGCGGACAAAGCTTCAAACGCTCCGAAAGCTCGAACGCCAGCACACAGCCGACCGCCACGGCCTCGCCGTGTAACACCTTGCCGGAATACCCGGCGCAGGCCTCGATCGCATGCGCAAACGTGTGGCCGAGGTTGAGCAGCGCCCGCTGACCGGCCTCGCGTTCGTCGGCTTCGACGACGCGCGCCTTCATCCGGCACGAGGTCACGATCGCCTTCGTCCGCTCCGGCCCGGCTTTGGCCAGGATCGCGGTCGCGTTCGAACCGACCCATTCGGCAAACGCGGCATCGCCGATGAGCCCGTACTTTAGAATCTCGGCAAATCCCGCCCGCATCTCGCGCTCAGGCAGCGTGTCGAGCACGGCAGTGTCGGATAGAACCAAGCAAGGTTGGTGAAACAAGCCGACAAGGTTCTTACCCTGCGGCATGTCGATCGCGGTCTTGCCGCCGACAGAGGAGTCCACCTGCGCCAACAATGTCGTCGGCACTTGGACGTAGTCGAGCCCGCGCTTCGTGATACCGGCCGCAAACCCCGCCAGGTCGCCGATCACGCCGCCACCAAGCGCGATCACCAGATCGCCACGTTCGACCTTTGCATCAAGCATTTGGCTGACGAGCTGTTCCAGCACGCCGAAACTCTTGCTCGCCTCACCAGGCGGCAGCACCGCCGCCGTGTGCGAAAGCCCCGCAGCGTCCAGCGATCGCGTGAGCGCGCCCAAGTGCAATCCCGCAGTATGATCGTCGGCAACGATGAACCCACGCTTGGCCCGCTTCAGCGCCGCGATCTCTTTGCCCGCATTGGCAAGCACGCCGGCGCCCACCACGATGTCGTAAGCGCGACCGCCAAGGTCGACGCGCAATCGCTCCTGGCTCATGACGCCGACCTGACGCCGATGTCGGCGAGGTGAGACAAAATCCGCTGCACGATCGCATCATGCGGCCCGCCGTTGGAATCAACCGTCAAGTCGGCTTCGGCATAGACGGGATAACGTTCGGCCATCAGCCGCTCCATCGTCGCGCGCGGGTCGTCGTTCTTCAACAGCGGCCGGGTCGGGCGCTTCAGCACGCGCTCCATCAGCAAGCCGATATCGGCGCGCAGCCACACCGAAAACCCTAACCGCTTGATCAACGCCCGCGTTGTCGGATCCATGAAGGCGCCGCCACCGGTCGCGAGCACATGCCGAGGCCCCGCGAGCAGGCGCGCAATCACTTTGCGCTCGCCTTCGCGAAACGCGGGTTCGCCGTAACGCTCGAAGAAATCAGTTATGGAACAGCCCGCTGCGGTTTCAATTTCCTGATCCGCATCGTGGAACGGCAGCTTGAGCGCATTGCCCAAGCGGCGGCCAACTGTGCTTTTGCCAGCACCCATGAGCCCAACCAGCACAATCGAGCGCTCGTTAAGCGGCGGCCCCGCTTCCGGACTTTCCGTGTGTTCCTGCACCTGCATATATTGTTCTAACCTGGCGGAATCAGCATGTACATGAACTGCCTGTTCGCTGCCAGAGAGCGGGAAGAATAGGGGAACGGCGTGCGGCGTAGACGCTATTACCGGGACTCGGACCGCGCCGGCGGCCTAGTACAGCTTGGCCGTCTGGTCGGGGCCGCTCTAGTATTGCTTCTGTTGGGTGCGGGGGCGCTCGCGTATTACGGCTCGACCGTGACCCCGCAGGTGCGCAAGGTCGAGAAGGTTCTGCCTGATGATCGGTTCCCGCGTTAACGCCTTTCTCGCTGTACTCGCTGCTTCGACATCGCTTGCGGTCGCTGCCGAACCCGAAGCACAGGGTCCGGCAAAAACGGCACCGCGAACATTGTCGCCGCAAGCCGAACCGTCCGCCGATCCCGCAACTGCCACGGTCCAAACCGGTCCGATCGAACAAACTGTTCCTGACAAGCCCGGCGCACCGGCCGGGCCGCGCGTCACAGTCGCCGACCTTGTTGCCATCGATCCGGCAGGCGCGGGCTTGTTGAGCGCGGGCTCGGGCGGCTTTGCATCCAATCTCTGGTCGGGAAGCGCGCGTCCTGCCGTCGCGTCGCGCATCGCCCAACTTCCAAGTGCGCCGAATTCGCCGGCGATGCAGAATTTGTTGAAGCGCGTATTGCTGACGCAAGCGAACCCGCCCGCTGGCGAAGCGCCGCCCGACGAACCTTCGTTCCTTGCGCAGCGTCTGCAAAAGCTCGTCGCGAACGGCTTGGTGGATGAGGCGGCGATTCTTGGCGCGCAAAGCGCACGCACCGACAACTTCGCGCGCCAAGCTTGGGCCGAAGCACTGCTGCTTCAAGGCCGGGATGGTGACGCATGCGGGGACTCGACGTCGCCGCGGCAATCGTCGAACGATCCCTATTGGCTGAAGCTGCGCGTGTTCTGCTACCTCGCGCAAAAGGACGAAGCGGCGGCGACCCTGACGCTGAACGTCATGCGCGAACGCGGCATCAGCGATGACACGTTCTTCACACTCGCAGACGCGATCAATAGCGACAGTCCAGCGAACATTGCAGCATTGCCGGCGCCATCCGGCCTGCACCTGGCGATGTTGCGCAAAGCCGGCGCCTCCGCGCCGGCGGCGCTCGCAGGTTGGGTCCCCGCCGCACAACTGCTTTCGCAGTCGTCTGACCCTGCGCTTCGCCTGACCGCGGTGGAACGCGCGACGCTTGCGAGCCTCGGCTCGATCGACGAACTGCGCGAGGCCTATCAGGCAGAGACTTTCACGCCGGATCAGCTCGACGACCCGGAAGAATGGGCCGCAAAACTTCCGCCCGCGCGCGCAAACGCGCTTTACTTCCGTTCGATCGGGGCACGCACGGTGCCGACCGCCCGCGCCGCGGCCTTCGCCGCCGCGTTACAGCGCGCCGAGTCGCAGAACCGCTTCGCGCTGTTCGCAACGCTAAGCGCCGGGTTCGCTCAGCAGATGGCGCCGTCACAAGACACAGCCTGGCTCGCACCCAGTGTGGCGCGCGTGTTGCTCTACGCACGCCGCGACAAAGCGGCGGAACAGTGGCTGATCGTTCTGAACTCGCCCACAGACGCGGCCACCGCAAACGCGCTGCAAATTCAACTGGGCCTCGTCCGCGCCTCGACGGAAAATCTCGCACGCATGCCAAGCGCGCTAACCTGGCTCGGACAGAACGCGTTGAAACCCGGCCCCTCGAAGGACTGGCTGATGGAGCGCGCGACGCGCGAGATCCCGCTGCTCGAAGCGCTGGGCTATACAATCCCACCCGACGCGCAGTGGGCCGTCTCGGCCAACACCACGGGCGTTGTTCCATCCGGCGCCGCCGCCGAAGCGCTGACCGCAATCGGCCGCAGCGCGCTTGACGGCCGCCAAGGCGAAACGATCTTGAACGCGCTCGTAGCACTCGGGCCGGGCGGACCGTCGCGCGCGCAAGGCCAAACGGTCGCCCGCGTCGCCAAGGCTTTGATCGCGGTCGGCTTGCGTGACGAGGCGCGCGCGCTCGCAATCGAGTCGGTGCTCGGCGCGCCGGTGCGCCAACATCAATGACGACAGCCCCCGACGTTGGCCTACACCTACTGGAATCCTTCCTCGAAATGCTGAGCGCCGAGCGCGGTGCGGCGGTTCACACGCTCGACGCCTACCGCCGCGAC
>JANLXP010000008.1:0-4347 GCA_031365165.1 Alphaproteobacteria bacterium | reverse complement strand
CCGATGTCGCAAGCCGACAGTCCGATCCGAATGAAAGCTGCATTCATCCGCGCACTCGCCCCCGCGATCCGGATGTCACTCGCCAGCGCCATCGCAAAGCCGCCGCCACACGCCGGCCCATGCACGAGCGAAATGATCGGCTGCGGACACCGCCGCATGCGCATCACGATCTCGCTGATCCGCCGCTGCGAGGTGAGCCCGTTCTGCGGCGAACGAGGGCTGTTGTCCCGCTCCTTCAGATCGAGCCCCGCCGAATACGCACGGCCCGCCCCACGCATCACCACGACGCGCACGGACTTGTCCCAATAGAGCGCCTGAAAATAGTCCAGCAACTCGTCCACCAGCCGCTTGTTCAGCGCGTTCAAACTGTCCGGCCGGTTGAGCGTCAACCATTCGATAGGGCCCTCTTTGCGAACGGCGATCGTCTCGTACATGGCATCCTCACTGGCGATTTCGTATCCGGCACACTATAGAGCAACTCCATGACGCTCCGCCTCTGCATTCTGGTCCTCTTCGCACTCGCCGGTCCGGCGATAGCGAAGCCGCAGCGCGTCGTCTCGACCAACGTCTGCGCCGACCAACTCGCGCTCGCCCTCGTCGACCGCACACGCATCCTCTCCGTCTCGCGCATGGCGACGGAACCGGAAATCTCGAACCTGGCAAGCGCGGCGCGCGGCATACGCATCAACAACGCGCGCGCTGAAGAAATCGTCGAACTGAAACCCGACTTGATCCTAGGCGACATCTACACTGGCAAAGGCGCGAACCGCCTCGCCCAAACGATCGGTGTCCCCGTCCACATCATCGGCATGGCCTCGTCGCTCGAAGACGTACGCAAAGTCATTCGCGAAGCGGCCGTCGTCCTCGGCGAACCACAACGCGGCGAGCAACTCATCGCCGAAATGAACGCGCGCATTGCCCGCGCCAAAGCAACAAACACCGCAACCGTCACCACACTCGTCTACGAACCGAACGGATTGGCCCCAGGCGCCGGCACGTTGACGAACGATATCCTGAACGCCGCAGGCCTCACGAACATCGCGCCGAAACTCACGGGCCAGGTCTACGCCACTGTCGCGCTCGAAGCGGTTGTCGCCGCCGCGCCGCAGTTACTCGTGCTCGACGACTCCTACGGCGCCACCGCAAGCCGCGCGCAAAGCGTGCTCCGCCATCCGGCTTTCCGCGCGCTCAATGGCAAGACCGAACTCTACAAAATCCCCTCGCGCCTCTGGCTCTGCGCAGGCCCATGGGTCGGCGAAGCCGTCGAACGCCTCGCCGCCGAACGCGCCCGCCTTGCACGTCTCGGCAAAGCAGAGTAACCCAATGCTCACGTGTCCGGAAAGGGAACGCGGTTAAAACCCGCGGCTGCCCCCGCAACTGTGAGCGGCAAGCTCGTCGCCGACTACGCCACTGAGGCACAAGCCTCGGGAAGGCCGGCGACAAGCGCTTGAGCCGCAAGCCAGGAAACCTGCCGGATGCCGTCGTCCTTGTCAGCGCCGGGGTGCGCGCGGGCAAAGCGGGCAACCGTCGCGGCGACTGACGAACGCGACGTGAGGCCATGGACGACAAGGTTTCAGCATTGCCGATCGCACTCGCCGGAGCCACGTTGCTCGCGGCGGTCGCGTCGCTATTCATCGGCTACGCACCGCTGAGCGCCTCGACGGTGATCGACGGCTTGCTGAACGACACCGGCACGGCGGGCGTCATCATGCGCGACATCCGCCTGCCGCGGATGTTGCTCGGGCTGCTCGCAGGCGCAGCCCTCGGTATGAGCGGCGCAGCACTACAAGGCCTGCTCAGAAATCCGCTCGCAGAACCGGGCGTCATGGGCATCGCCTCGTTCGCATCGCTCGGCGCCGTGATCGCGATCTATTTCGGGCTCTCAACGGCGTTCCCATTCGCGTTGCCTCTCATCGCGATGCTGGGCGCATTGGTCGCCGCCGTCGTGCTCAGTCTCCTGAGTGGCCGCGACAACGGCGTGCTGACGCTTATCCTCGCCGGCGTCGCGCTCGCCAATCTCGCGGCAGCCCTGATGGCACTCGCCCTCAACCTCGCGCCGAACCCTTATGCGGTGAGCGAGATCGTGTTCTGGCTCTTAGGCTCGCTCAAGGATCGCAGCTTCGAAGACGTCCTGCTCGCAGCCCCCTTCGTCGCGTTAGGGCTCGCACTCCTCGCCACCACCGGCCGCGCGCTCGACGCACTGACCTTGGGCGAAGACGCCGCGAAATCGCTCGGCATCGAAACCATCAGCATCCAACGCCGTGTCATCGCGGGTGTCACGCTCGCGGTCGGTGCAAGTGTCGCCGTCACCGGCGCGATCGCGTTCGTCGGGCTGATCGTGCCCCACCTCTGCCGCCCATTCGTCGGCCACGCACCCTCGCGCCTGTTGATACCAAGCGCCATCGGCGGCGCACTCCTCGTGCTCACAGCCGACATCGCCGTGCGCCTGATCCCGTCAGGACCCGAACTGATGCTCGGCGTCTTCACGTCGCTGATCGGCGTCCCGTTCTTCCTCTGGCTCGTCTTCAAATTGAGGCGCGAACTCACATGACGGCGCTATCGCTCACGAACCTGAACGTCGCGCTTGGCGCCCGCACCGTGCTGAGCGGCGTCAGCGCAAACTTCGTGGCTGGCGAATGCGTCGCGATCATGGGCCCGAACGGCTCCGGCAAGTCGACGTTGATGCGCGCCGCCGCAGGTCTCATCCCGGCCGCAAGCGGCGAGATCGCGCTGCACGGCAAGCCACTTACATCGTGGCGCCGCGCCGACGTCGCGCGCGAAGTCGCCTACCTGCCGCAAGGCGGCGAAGTCCATTGGCCCCTCACGGTGCGCAACATCGTGACGCTCGGACGCCTGCCGCACGTGCACCGCTTCGCAAAGAAGACCGACGCCGACGAAGCGGCCATCGAACGCGCCATGCGAGCTTGCGATATCACGCATCTGGCCGACCGCCCCGCGACCGCGCTCTCCGGCGGCGAACGCGCCCGCGCACTGCTCGCCCGCGCGCTCGCCAGCGAAGCAAAAATCATCCTCGCCGACGAACCCTTCGCCCAACTCGACCCCAGCCATCAGCTTCACGCCATGGAAGTCCTGAAAGCGGCAAGCGAAGCCGGCGCGCTCGTCATCGTCGTGCTCCACGACCTCTCGATCGCCGCCCGCCACGCGACCCGCGTCTTGTTGCTCTCCGATGGTCACGTAGACGCCGACGGCGAACCGGCCGCAACGCTCTCAAGCGAAGCCCTGCGTAAAACCTTCGGCATCGACGCCTTCATCGGCGACCACGCCGGCGCGCCGGTGATCCTACCGTTGCGGCGGCGGGCGTAGTGTCCCGCTTGGCTAGCCTAGAAATGAGCCTCACTGGGCTCACGCGACGCTGAATGCGCCACCTTGGTAGTTGCGACCGAACGATCCGCCTATTCCAAATTCCACAAGCTGTGGTCTCAGATACTCGATGTTCAACTGCCAAGAGCCGTCTGGCGTGACATAGCTATAACGAATCGATGGAATCTGTTCGAATTTCAGGCTGCCCAACGGTTGCCCCGAGAACCGATACCTCATGTTACTCACATAGAGTGCCGCGGGATCGCTGTTTCGGTGGAGTTTGTCCGCACTTTCCACGGCCCAATCGCGCTGAGCCTTACTCACAGGCTTGCAAACAAATACGCGCGGATCCTCTGGCCACCGAAGCTCGCTTGCAGCCAAGTCACCTTGGACCTCCAACGGAATCTGTACGGTTTGGCCATCGCTTAGCGCGCGACCGACCGCTTCATACGCCCCTGAAAATCCGGACAACGACGGAACTTTCCCAATTGGCCCTGAAGAAATCGATCTGACGGCTGTCAGTGTGCCGAGCCAGGAATAGAGAGCCGGCGCCGCTGCGCACTGCCCACCTCCGTCAAGTGTAAACAGTTGTACATTTTCCATGACATAGGCGTGCGCAGCTTTGGGTCCTTTCTCGGTCCATATCTTGTAAGCGGTTTCGGACGCGGCATACCAGGGAAGCTTGTCGGCAATCCACACGCGTTGATCGTCCCGCGTGATCTCATTTTCGAGTGATAGCAACTTCACGCGAGGGCCTGATCCATCTAAAGCCGCGCGGACAAGGTGCGCTTCAATTCGCGATGGTTTTGCCGCGTCATCGAAGATGAGCACAGACGGCACTCTCTCGGACAGATAAGATATACTTTGCAATCGCTTGCCTTCAGCGGGTTCCGTCCTGCAATACTCCGCCGCCAGAGACGGCGGGAACGCAACCAACGTCTCGCCAGTCGGGAGCGCATGTACGGCCGGTACAGCGAAATCGGAACATGGCAACGAGGCGAATGTTCCCCGCGCTAACGCCAGAAC
>JANLXP010000942.1:0-4645 GCA_031365165.1 Alphaproteobacteria bacterium | reverse complement strand
CTCACCGGACGCAAGATCATCGTCGACACGTACGGCGGCGCAGCCCCGCACGGCGGCGGTGCATTCTCCGGCAAGGATCCAACGAAGGTCGATCGCTCGGCCGCTTACGTTGCGCGCTATCTCGCAAAGAACGTCGTCGCTGCAGGCTTGGCGGAACGTTGCACCATTCAGATTTCCTACGCGATCGGCGTCGCCGATCCGATGTCGTTCTATGTCGATCTGCACGACACGGGCCGCGTCGACGAGGCGAAGCTTGAAAAGGCTCTGCCGGAAATGGTCAGCCTGAAGCCTCGCGGCATTCGCGAGCATCTGAAGCTGAACCGGCCGATCTACGCGCGCACCGCGGCCTATGGCCATTTCGGACGTGCACCTGAAGCCGACGGAGGGTTCTCGTGGGAGCGCACGGATCTCGTCCCTCAGCTCAAGAGCCACTTCGCCTGAGCGAAGGCGGAAGGCGACGCAGCGAACTCTACGGCCGCCGACTTGGGCGGCCGCTGAGCGTCTCTCAGCAAAATCTCGTCGAAACCCTTTTGCCGAAGATCGGCGTGCCCGACGGCGCGATCGATCTTCGCTCGCTGTTTCCAGACGCTCGCGCCTTCGCACTCGAAGTCGGCTTCGGTGGTGGCGAACACCTTGCGGCGCAGGCGCGTGCGCATTCCGATTGCGGCTATATCGGCTGCGAGCCGTTCCTGAACGGCGTGGCGAAGCTGCTCACGTATGTCGACCAGGCGAAGCTTGCGAACGTTCGTCTCTACCCGGACGATGCGCGTGACGTGTTGCCGCGATTGCCCGCGCAGTCTCTCGGTGCGGTCTATGTTTTGTTTCCCGACCCATGGCCGAAGGTGCGCCATCACAAGCGGCGGTTCATTCAAAAGGCGACGCTCGATGAGCTTGCGCGGGTGCTGAGACCTGGCGGGGAGGTGCGTGTCGCGACGGACCACCCCGACTACGCGTGCTGGGCGTTGCAGCACCTGATGGCGGATATCCGCTTCCGCTGGACGGCGGAATGCGCGGCGGATTGGCGCGTGCGGCCCGACGATTGGCCGCAAACGCGCTACGAACAAAAGGCGCTGAAGGTCGGGCGGGCCTGCGTTTACCTGCGGTTTCTTCGCGTCTAGCCGCTGATTTAGCCTTGGCGGCGCGAAGCACGAAGGCTATATATCCGCCATTCTCGGACAAGAAGAGCTTGTTCGCTGGTTGAGGGTCCCTCTTCCGGGCGCGAGAGGTGTTTGTTGAACGCACGAGTTAGCCAGCTTGAAGGTGTGATCGGTCCCATCGCCGAGGCGATCGGGTACGCGCTTGTGCGTGTGCGCGTGACCGGCGCTCAAACGCCGACATTGCAAGTGATGGCGGAGCGACCGGACGGATTGATGGACGTAGACGATTGCGCGCGCCTCAGTCGCGCGATTTCAACGGCGTTCGAGTTGGAAGACCCGATGGAGGGCGAATACGTGCTTGAAGTCTCGTCGCCCGGGATCGACCGGCCGTTGACGCGGCGGCGCGATTTCGAGGCGTACGCAGGATTCGAGGCGCGCTTCGATCTCAAATCTCCGATCGATGGGCGTAAGCGCGTGCGCGGGATGTTGAAAGGTTTGCGGGGCGAGGATGTCGTCGTGGAGACGGACCTCGGTCCTGGTAGCGGGCGCGGCGAACTCGCCGTTCCCTACATGTCGATTGGCGAGGCGAAGTTGGTTTTGACCGACCAGCTCATCGCGCATGATTTGAAACGCAGAAAAGACGCGGGCAAAGCGCCCAGCGCGGAACCGGAGTGAAGACCAATGGCCGTCAGTGCAAATAGGCTCGAACTGCTGCAGATCGCAGATGCGGTCGCGCGCGAGAAATCGATCGACAAGCAGGTCGTGATCTCGGCGATGGAAGAGGCGGTTCAGAAGGCCGCGAAATCGCGCTACGGACAGGACAACGAAATCAAGGCCGAGATCGATCCGAAGACGGGCGAAACGCGGCTGCACCGCTTGCGGCTTGTCGTCGACAAGATCGAAAACGAAGCGACCGAGATCACGCTCGATGAAGCGCAGATCAGGAACCCAGCCGCGCAGACGGGCGACTTGATTGCCGAGCCGTTGCCGCCGATCGACTTTGGCCGCATTGCGGCTCAAGCGGCCAAGCAGGTCATCTTCCAGAAGGTGCGCGATGCCGAGCGCGAAAAACAGTACGACGAGTACAAGGATCGCGTGGGTGAGATCGTGCACGGCACGGTGAAGCGGGTCGAATACGGCAACGTCGTCGTCGATCTGGGCCGCGGCGAAGCGTTCGTGCGGCGCGACGAGCTGTTGCCGCGCGAAACCTTCCGCACCGGCGACCGTGTTCGCGCCTACATCTACGACGTCCGCCGCGAAACGCGCGGCCCGCAGATTTTCCTGTCGCGTACCCATCCGCAGTTCATGGCGAAGTTGTTCGCGCAGGAAGTGCCGGAAATCTATGACGGCATTATCGAGCTCAAGTCGGTCGCGCGCGATCCCGGTTCGCGCGCGAAGATCGCCGTCATCTCGCGCGATGCCTCGATCGATCCGGTCGGCGCTTGCGTGGGTATGCGCGGCAGCCGCGTGCAGGCGGTCGTGCAGGAGTTGCAGGGCGAGAAGATCGACATCATTCCTTGGTCGCTCGATCCCGCGAACTTTGTCGTCAACGCGTTGGCGCCGGCAGAAGTCGTGAAGGTCGTGCTCGACGAAGACGCACATCGCATCGAGGTCGTCGTCGGCGAAGATCAGTTGTCACTTGCGATCGGACGGCGCGGGCAGAACGTGCGGCTTGCCTCGCAGCTGACGGGTTGGCAGATCGACATTCTGACGGAAGCCGAAGAGTCCGAGCGGCGTCAGGAACAATTCCGCAAGCGCACCGAGCTTTTCATGAACGCGCTCGACGTTGACGAAACGTTGGCGCAGTTGCTGGCGTCGGAAAATTTCTCGCAGGTCGAGGACTTGGCTTTCGTCGTGACGGAAGAACTTGCCGAGATCCAAGGGATCGGCGAAGAGACGGCCGGCGAGTTGCAGCGCCGCGCGCAGGAATATCTCGAGCGGCAGAATGCGATCTTCGATGAGAAGCGCCGCGAGCTTGGCGTGGAAGACGATCTGATTTCGGTCGAGGGTGTGACGCCTGCGATGGCGGTCGCGCTCGGCGAAAACGGCGTGAAGTCGCTTGAAGACCTCGCCGGTTGCGCCACGGACGACCTTCTGGGTTGGACCGAGACCGTCAACGGCGAACGCAAGCGCCAGGCCGGGTTCCTTGAGAGCTTTGGGCTCAACGCCGACGATGCGAACGCGATCATCATGGCCGCGCGCGTGACCGCCGGGTGGATCGAGGCGCCAAAGGAGCAAGAGAAGGAAGCGGAGTCGGAGCCTGAGGAGGAGCCGGCTGCGTGAGCCGAGGCCGCGCACAGAAATCCGATGATGACGGCGCCGAGGGTCCTCTTCGGCGCTGTATCGTTTCGGGCGACGTGTTGTCGCCGGATCTGATGGTGCGTTTCGTGGCGGGGCCCGACGACGTCGTGGTTCCCGACATCGCGCACAAACTGCCGGGGCGCGGGTGTTGGGTGACGTCCGAGCGGGCGGTAATCGCGAAGGCTTGCGAGAAGGGATTGTTTTCGAAATCGTTCAAAGCGTCGGTCAAGTGTCCGCCCGATCTCGCGGGGCAAGTCGAGTTGTTGCTGGTCAAGCGTTGCATCGAGCATTTGGGACTCGCGCGGCGCGCGGGTGGCGCGATCATCGGACATGCGCAGGTCGAAGTGGCGTTTCGTGCGCGCGACGGACGTATCGCCGCACTTGTGGAAGCCTCGGAGTCGGGCCCTGCGGATCGTGAAAAGCTTATGAAATATGCGCGAATTCAAGGCGAAATTCCGGTAATTGGATGCCTTGGTTCTGCGGAAATCGGCTTGGCATTCGGGCGCGAAAGTGTGGTACATGCTGCCCTCACTTCAGGCGCGCTCGCAGCTCGGTTTTTGGTTGAGGCGGGGCGGCTTGGCGGTTTCCGCGTTTTGTGTCCGCCGGAATGGGGCGCGGTTTGATGACCGCGACGCATCGGCGCTCGTGTTTTTGAAGTTCGAAGAATCGAAAGGTACGCATGACTGACGGCAAGACCCCGGACGGCGACAAGACGCTACATGCGTCCGGCGGTGGAAGAACTTTGAGCGTTAAGCGCCCGGAGACAGGCGTGGTGCGCCAGGCATTCAGTCATGGCCGCTCGAAAGCAGTCGTCGTCGAGAAGAAGCGCCCGACGGTCGTGCGGCCGGGTGGAAAGCCCGAGCCGGTCAAGGAAGCTGCGAAGCCTGTAGAGGTTGCCGCGCCCGTTCAACCGACTGTGTCGACGAAACCCGCGAAGGCCCCGCCTGTGCAGCCGAAGTCCGGCGGCATGGTGTTGCGCACGCTGACCGAGGGCGAGAAGGAAGCTCGCTCGCGCGCGCTGTCGGATGCGCGCGTCGCCGAAGAAGGCGAACGCCGTCGCGCGCAAGAAGAAGCGAAGCGCCGTGCGGAAGAAGATGCGAAGCTCGCGAAAGAGCGTGAAGCGGCCGCCAAGCGGAAGGCCGAAGAAGATTCGCGCCGCGCGACAGAAGACGTTTCGCGCGGCCGTGAGGCGCCAGAAGCTGCCTCATCTGCGCGGCGCCCAAGCGCGCGGCCCGCCGGTGGTCCGG
>JANLXP010000936.1:0-2046 GCA_031365165.1 Alphaproteobacteria bacterium | reverse complement strand
AGCGAGGTCGCGGCGCGGTGGTAGCCGAGCGAAACCAGCTGACGCGAGTTTTTGAGGCGCCGGCAGTTGTCGTCCTGCCATGTCGTGCCGATCGAGAGACCGAACGACACCGCCTGCGCACCGATCGAGCTGGAGCCCATGCAAGTGTCTTCGCCAACGGCGAGCGGCGCTGCGTAGGCCGTGTTCACCGGAGCGCGTTGGTTGTGCTCTTCGATGTTCACATAGGCGCTGCTTTCGTTGTCGTTCTCGTTGTAGCTGTTGCCGGAGTCCTTGATCGTCTGATGCTGGTTCTGCGATTGATGCTGCTTGTTTTCGTTTTCGTTGTAGCTGTTGCCGGAATTCTTGATGTTGCCGTTGTTATTCGCCGAGCTCGAGTTGTTCGCGTTGTTGGTGTTGGAGTTCGACGCGTTGCCGCCGGCGCCACCGGCCCCACCTGCACCGCCAGCGCCACCGGCTCCGCCGTAGGCCTTGTTGTGGCTGTCGTTGTTTGCGGTTCCGCCGTTGGCGGTGTTGTGGCTGTCGTTGTAGTTTTCGTTCTCGACTTTGCCGCCGTACGCCTTGGCGTCGCCACCGTAGGCCTTGTTGTGGCTGTCGTTGTAGTTGTCGATGTCGTTCTCGACCTTGCCGCCGTATGCCTTGTTGTAGTTGTCAATGTCGATGTCGACATCGCCGCCGCTGGGCGGAGGCGTTGGGTTACAATTGTAGGTGCAATGATTGCCGGTCGCGAAGGCCGGCGTCGTGAGGGCTGTGGTGCCGAGAAGCAATGTGGCAGCCACGATACCCAGTTTAACTGAACGCATAGGTTAATCTCCCGTTACTAGAGCGCGGACCTCTTAGTGCAGGGGCTGGGCCAGGCGGTTTGTGTCACCGAGATACAGCGGACACCTTGCGCGACGCGCTATTCACCGACTGGAAACTGCGTTGTTCCGAACGGGGCGGCGCCATTAAGGCTACCGCGAATTAACGCACGTCCCAATCGAGGACAGGCTGACGCCATGCGTAAACAATGTGTTAAAAACGCGAGGAAGGGGACCCTCGTGGGGAGGGCCTCTGGTTTCACTCGATGGTGGGGCCGCAGCATTCGCAGTCAACGCGGAGCGCGGTTCATGGGTGTGTGGTGCGAAGCTTCGGTCTTTTTGCTTTGATTGCGATTGCGGCATTCGTCGCGTCGTCCAGTGCGCAAGCGCGCACGTGCGGCGCCAAGGCCGACCAGGACAATCCGATGGCTTGGGACGACGGCTTCGGCGTTTCGCATTGCCGGGCGCAAAAGCCGCGCTATCACGTCCACGACTATGATGGCGAAAGCGCGCATGGCTATGCGGCGAGTTCTGATCCGATGGTTTGGTCCGGCACGCAGTGGAGCGGTACCTTGTTCGACGGTTATGCGCGCACCTATGACCGCCGTTACGACACGCGCGTCCGGCCCGAGCCGGTGCGACCGCAGGCTCGTCTCGAGCGGCGCTTCGAGATCACGATTAGCGAAGGCGTGCCCGAGCTTGCCGAACAGACAAAGCCGCGCGGCCCAAAATTCATCGGCGAGCGGACGCTGTCGTCGTTCAAGACGAACCCCGGCGTGCTTCGTTTCGATGGGCACACTTGCCGCGGTGTGCTGGTGCTGACGTGGGGATCGCTCGGCGGCAAGTCGCGCTGTCACGACAACCGCACCCGCATTCACCCGGCACCGGGCGGCGGCCAGTAGCGCTTCTGACGTCTTGCTGGCCGCGCCAGGCGTAGCTCGCGGGAGCTTGGCCCAGGCTTCGCCGAAGAGGCTTCGCCGGGCAGTCTTCGCTTTGCTTCGCAAGCGAAGGCTGGTGCCCCTGGCCGGAATCGAACCAGCACGATGTCACCACCAACAGATTTTGAGTCTGCCGCGTCTACCAGTTCCGCCACAGGGGCACGTTGCTGCCGGGTTCACGTCGCGGGCCGGTAGTCCCACGGCCCAGCTGCAAGGGGGCGCATATTAGGGTTGGCGCGCGTGGCGTCAACCGCGGTTTTGTGCACCAATTCTTGTACGCTTTGCCGCATTTCAGTGGGGTGCGTGTTAAG
>JANLXP010000282.1:0-1884 GCA_031365165.1 Alphaproteobacteria bacterium | reverse complement strand
CGCTCAAGTCACGGCCTCAGCCGAGGCGGTCAAAGCATTGGGGTTCGGCGACGAGAAGCCGAGCGTCCGCGCGGCGCGCGCCGTTCTCAAGCTGCTTGACGAGCCCAAAAAGAAAACGGCGCCCAAAGGCGCCGCTTAAATTCTACCGCTTGTGCACCGCTACGTAGTCGCGCTTCGGCGCGCCGACATAGAGCTGCCGTGGTCGTCCGATCTTCTGGCTCGGATCCTCGATCATCTCGGCCCACTGCGCAATCCAGCCCACCGTACGCGCGAGAGCGAATAGTGCCGTAAACATCGACGTCGGGAAGCCAAGTGCCTTCAGCGTGATGCCGGAGTAAAAGTCGATATTCGGATAAAGCTTTTTCTCGACGAAATACTCGTCGTTGAGCGCGATCTTCTCAAGTTCCATCGCAACCTGCAGCAGCGGATCGTTGCGGATGCCGAGTTCGTCGAGAACCTCGTGACACGTATGCTGCATCACCTTCGCACGCGGATCGTAGTTCTTGTAGACCCGATGTCCAAAGCCCATCAGACGGAAGCCTGAGTTCTTGTCTTTGGCGCGCGCCACGTATTCTGGGATGCGGCTTACGCTTCCGATTTCTTCGAGCATCTTGAGCGCAGCTTCGTTCGCGCCGCCGTGCGCAGGCCCCCAGAGGCAAGCGATGCCGGCCGCAATGCATGCAAACGGGTTGGCGCCGGACGAGCCTGCCAATCGCACGGTCGACGTTGAAGCGTTCTGCTCGTGATCGGCATGCAGAATGAAGATGCGATCAAGCGCTCGCGCGAGCACGGGGTTCGACTTGTAGTCTTCCGCCGGCACCGCAAAGCACATGCGCAGAAAATTTTCGGAGTAGTTCAAGTCGTTGCGCGGATAGATGAACGGTTGACCGATCGTATATTTGTAGGCCATCGCGGCAATCGTGGGCATCTTCGCGATCATGCGATGGCTTGCGATCGTGCGTTGCATCGGATCGTTGATGTCGGTCGAGTCGTGATAGAACGCCGACAGCGCCCCAACCACACCGCACATAACCGCCATCGGATGCGCGTCGCGACGGAACCCGCGGAAGAACATGCTGATCTGTTCGTGCACCATCGTGTGGCGCGTAATCGCATTGCGGAACGTCTTCAGCTGATCGCCGGTCGGCAATTCACCGTGCAGCAGCAGATAACAGACTTCGATGAAGTCGCTGTGCTCCGCCAGTTGCTCGATCGGGTAGCCGCGATAGAGCAGCACGCCTTCATCGCCATCGATATACGTGATCGCGCTTTCGCAGCTTGCCGTTGATGTGAACCCGGGGTCGTAAGTGAAGACGTCGCCTTCGCTGTAGAGCTTGCGAATGTCGACGACGTCCGGCCCGACTGTGCCGCGCGAGATCGGAAGTTGGATGCTCTTATTGCCAACAATAACGGTGGCCGAGCCGCCAGACTTCGAGGCGAAAGGGGGCTTGGGCATGATGACCTCCTAAGTAGGAATGGCGCGATGGACCCGGGGGTACTCCCTTCCATTGTGCGCCGCAATATTTTCCAGCAAGTTTAAACAGAAAATGGCGGAAAAAGCCAATTGCTGGGCTTCAAATTCGCCGGTTAGCCCCGCGCTTGATCGGCAATCCGAGCCAAGGATTCCGCCCGTCCCAGCACGGCTAGAACGTCAAAAATACCGGGTGATGTGCTGCGGCCGGTGAGCGCTGCTCTCAACGGCTGCGCAACGGCACCCAGCTTGAGTGCGTTCTGCTCTGCGTAGCCACGCGTGGCCGCGTCGAGGGCGCTCGCAGTCCAATCCGCTGTGGCGCCCAGCGCCTGAACCAGCCCCGTCAAAATCGCGCGCGCTTCGGGCGTCAGAAGTTTAGCAGCCTTGTCGTCGAGAACGAGCGGCCGCGCGGT
>JANLXP010000874.1:0-2516 GCA_031365165.1 Alphaproteobacteria bacterium | reverse complement strand
GCGGTCTCGGCCGCGCCAAGCGTCCATCACCAGTTCAACCGCCTGCAGGCCGCCTTCGGCGCAGCGGAATAAAAGTTACGGGGTGTCATTCGCGAAAAGCGAAGACAAAAAGGGCGGTCCCAGTGGCCGCCCTAAATTTTTGTGCACGCACGAGCACGCGCAAAAGCGAAAGGCCCACCTTCGTGAGCCTTCTGAATGTCGTGACTTAGGCTGAAACGCGGACCGAAGAACTACTTCTTCGTCGCGACGCCCATGCCTTCGAACTTCTTGTTGAACTTCGACACGCGGCCTGCGCGGTCGAGGAGTTGCTGTCCGCCGCCGGTCCAGGCCGGGTGCGTGGTCGGGTCGATGTCGAGCGTCATGACATCGCCTTCAGCGCCCCACGTCGAACGCGAGAGATACTTCGACCCGTCGTTCAGAAGAACGGTAATGAGGTGATAGTTCGGATGGCCGTCTTTCTTCATCTGTCGAAGCCTTGGGTAAAGCGAAAAGCGCGGAAAAGAGCGCGCGGATATAACCAAAACCCCTCTGCGGCGCAAGACCGCGGAAATCTGCGGCGGTGCCCCTGGTGACCCCGTAGGGCCGGTGCCATATAGAGCCAACCCGGAAATCACCCAGAAAGCCCAACGTTTGACCGACAACAGAGGCGCTGAGTTCGCCGCCGCCGTCCAGCGCGAGGCGCAAAGTCGCAGCCGTGGCCGTGATGTGCGGGTGTTACGCCGCCTCCTGCCCTTCATGGCGCCCTACAAGGTCCAGATCGCAGCAGCCTTCGGCTTCTTGCTGCTTTCGACCGGAGCGACCCTCGCGCTCTCACCCGCAGCCGGACACATGATCGACCACGGCTTCTCCAAAGAGAACGCCGACGCGATCAACCAATCGTTCCTCTACCTGTTCGGCGTCGCGGCCGTTCTGGGCTTCGCGACCGCAATCCGCTTCTATTTCGTGACCTGGGTGGGCGAGCGCGTGATCGCCGACATCCGCAAGGCCCTCTACAATCACATCCTGGGGCTCAGCCCCGCATTCTTCGAGATCACGCGCACCGGCGAAGTCCTTTCGCGCCTCACCACCGACACGACGCTCATTCAAACCGCGATCGGCTCCAGCGTTTCCATCGCGCTCCGCAATTTGCTGATGATCGTCGGCGGCTTGGGGATGCTGTTCATCACGAGCCCGAAACTGACCGGCCTCGTTTTGATCACCGTGCCTCTCGTTATCGTGCCGCTGATCTTCATGGGTCGCGTGGTGCGCGGCCTCTCCCGCCGCAGCCAGGACCGCGTCGCCGACACCAGCGCGTACGCCGCCGAAACGCTGAACGCCGTACAGACGGTGCAGGCGTTCACCCACGAGACGGTGGACCGCGGCCGCTTCGGCTCGACGGTCGAGGATTCGTTCGCGACCGCCGTAAAGCGTGTGCGCGCTCGCGCGTTCATGACCGCGCTCGTCATCGTGTTGATCTTCTCCAGCATTGTCGGCGTGCTCTGGATCGGCGCTCACGACGTGATCTCCGGCACGATGACCGCCGGCCAACTGACACAATTCATCTTCCAGGCCATCTTGGTCGCCTCCGGCGTCGGCGCGCTTTCCGAAGTGTGGACCGAAGTCCTGCAAGCGTCCGGCGCCGCCGAACGTCTGATGGAACTGCTGTCGACGAAGGCGCAAATCGAAGCACCGGCAAACCCCGTCAAGCTGCCGCCCGCACGCGGCGCGGTGCGATTTGAGCATGTGACGTTCGAATATCCGATGCGTCCCGGCATCTCGGCGCTTAAAGACTTCTCGCTTGAGATCAATCCGGGCGAGACGATCGCGCTCGTGGGTCCCTCCGGCGCCGGCAAGACGACGGTCTTCCAACTCCTGCAGCGCTTCTTCGATCCCCAAACCGGCCGCGTTCTCGTCGACGGCATCGACGTCAAATTGGCATCACCGCAAGACGTTCGCGCCCGCCTCGCACTCGTGCCGCAAGAGACCGTGATCTTTGGCGACACCGCTTTTGAAAACGTGCGCTACGGCCGCCCGGACGCGACAGAAGCCGAAATCCGCGCTGCGGTCGAAGCGGCCCAAGCTTCCGAGTTCATCGACAAGCTACCGCACGGCTATCACACCTATCTCGGCGAACGCGGCGTCACGCTCTCCGGCGGCCAACGTCAACGCGTGGCGATCGCGCGCGCCATCCTGCGCGACGCACCGATCCTGCTGCTCGACGAAGCGACGAGCGCGCTCGACGCCGAAAGCGAACGCCTGGTGCAAATCGCGCTCGAAAACCTGATGAAGAAGAAGACGACGATCGTCATTGCGCACCGCCTCGCAACGGTTCAACGCGCCGATCGGATCGTGGTCCTGGAAGAAGGCCGTATCGTCGCGCAAGGCACGCACAAAGACCTCGTCGCCGGCGGCGGCCTCTACGCCCGCCTCGCACGTCTGCAGTTCGCAGGCATGGCGGCAGAGTAGCGCTTACGTCCCGTGCACGAGCACGTCGACGCGGTCGCTGACGCCGTCGGCCGCGCCGCCGAAAGCCAGCA
>JANLXP010000871.1:0-3048 GCA_031365165.1 Alphaproteobacteria bacterium | reverse complement strand
GTCGTCTACGGCAGCGAGTTCGCACCCATCGTCGCCTCCATCCGCGACCGGTTGCCGGACGTGAAGACCTGGCTGCAGGTCAACGTCGACGACACGCCCCTGCCCGCCTTCGCACAAGACTACGAGGCGTTCGTCGGCGCGAACGGCAGCGGCGACCTCGACATCGAACGCTCCCCGGACGACCTCTTCTTCCTCTACACCGGCGGCACCACCGGCATGCCGAAAGGCGTGATGTGGCGCCACCACGACCTGCGCGCAGCACAAATGAATCCCGCGCTGATGCCCGTCATCCCAACGACGATCGCGGAACACGTCGCAATCGTGCGCGACGCGCCGGCGCCAAGCCGCTTCATTCCCGTCTGCCCGCAAATGCACGGCACCGGGCTCCTAACCTCGTTCGGCGCGCTTGCCATGGGCGGCTGCGTGATCACACTGGACTCGGCGACGTTCGATCCCGTGGAACTGTGGGAGGTCTCTGCCAAGCGCAAGGCAACGCAGATGGCGATCGTCGGCGACGCCTTCGCCAAGCCGATGCTGCGCGCGCTCGATGAAAATCCCGGCCGCTGGGACCTGTCGTCCGTCCTCATGATCGTCTCGTCCGGCACGATGTGGTCGCGCGAGGTCAAGCACGGCCTTGTCGCCCACATGCCGCAAGTGACGCTGCTCGACTCGTTCGGATCATCCGAAGCCGTCGGATTTGCAATGTCGGCAACGACGAAGGACGGCGAAGCGCAGACCGCGAAATTCACGCTGGGCGCGGACGTCGCGGTCTTCACGGCCGACCACAAGCCCGTGGCCGTGGGCTCGAACGAACCCGGCTTCATCGCCCGCGGCGGCAACATCCCGGTCGGCTATTGGAAGGACGAAGCGAAAACGGCGACGACGTTCTTCATGATCGACGGCCAACGCTGGTCGATCCCAGGCGACTACTGCCTCGTCAACGCCGACGGCTCCATCACACTCTTGGGCCGAGGCAGCGCCTGCATCAACACGGCAGGCGAAAAGGTCTATCCGGAAGAAGTGGAGGAAACGCTGAAGTTACACGACACGGTCGAGGACGCGCTCGTCGTCGGTGTGCCCGACGACAAATGGGGCAACGCTGTCACCGCCGTCGTCGAACTTTCGCCCAGCGCCCGCTTCGATGAAGGCGCTCTGCGCGCGCACGTCCGCGAACATCTCGCTGGTTACAAGACGCCGAAGCGCATTCTCGTCGTCCCGCAGATGTTTCGCGCGCCGAACGGCAAGGCCGACTACAAAGCTGCGACCGATTTCGCGCGCTCCAATCTGGGTCTCTGAACCATGCACCAGATCGTCGAAACAGCATCCCGCTTCGCCACAACACACGTCGCACCGAACGCCGCCAAATGGGCCCGCGAGGGACGCATGCAGGTGGACGCGCTCAAGGCCGCGGCGGGCCAAGGCTTACTTGCGTTCCAAGCGCCGCGCGCCTGGGGCGGCCACGAAATCGGCTTTGCCGACAAACTGAAGCTGCTCGAAACCCTTGCCCGCCACTCGTACGACTTCGCTTTCAGCCTCACGAACACTGCAGGCTGTGCCGCAAACATCGCAGCGACGATGCCGCGTGCAATCGCCGAACGCTATGTTCCGGCAATGCTAAGAGGCGAACGCTTCGGCGGCAGTGCCTTAAGCGAGCCCGGTGCCGGCAGCGATTTCGCAGGCATCAAGACGCGCGCGGTGAAGGACGGCGACGGCTGGCGGCTGACCGGTGAAAAAGGCTGGATCACGAACGCGGCCTTCGGCGACGTCTTCATCACCTACGCCCAAACCGACCCCGCGCAAGGCTGGCGCGGCATCGGCTGTTTCCTCGTCGACGGCACCCGCGAGGGCTTCCGCCGCGTCGCCCCTGAAACGCTCGCGGGCGGCGGTATTATCGGCGCAGGCGGTTTCAAGCTCGAGAACTACCGCGTCGGCCCGGACGAAGTCGTCGCCCCACCGGGCCAAGCGTTTCGCCGCGCAATGGCGAGCGTCAATCAAGCGAGAACCTACGTGGCCGCCATGTGCGTCGCCATGGTCGACGCATGCCTCGACACGGCAGTCGCTTACGGCAAATCGCGTGAAGCCTTCGGAAGCCCGCTTGCCGCCAAACAGGGCTGGCGCTGGATGGCCTCCGACATCGCAACCGACGCAGAAGCCGCGCGCCAACTCGTTGCCTCAGCCGCGGCCAAGCTCATCGCAAACGAAGACGCAGCCCTCGCCTCGGCGCACGCGAAGAAATTTGCGACACGCATGGCCGTCCAACGAATCTCCGACGCGTGCCAACTCATGGGCGCCGCAGGCTTGCGAGAGGACTACCCGTTCCTGCGTCACCTCGCCTCCGCGCGCGTTGCGAGTTACACGGACGGCTCCACCGAAATGCAGAACGAACGCATCGCGGCCATCATGCTCGGCTAGAGATGGTGGCTATTCTTTCGGGCCGTATTGATCGGCCAGGAAAGCCTCGGCGCCTTCGACATCGGGGACCCAATGATGCCGGCTTACCCCAAAAAGCGAACGGACAGGTTTAGCAAACCCCGGATCGGCGAACGCCCCAACCGCGATGCCGACGGTCTGCGGATCAAGCGACAAGTCCCAGAACACTGACGATCCGCATTTTGGGCAGAAGTGAAATGTCATCCGCCCGCCGCGCTCCGTCGCGCGGGTGAATGTCTTCGCTTCGCCTTCGACGGCAATCAACTGCGAGCGGTCGAAGTTTGCGTTGTCGCTGAACACGCTGCCCGACCGCCGTTGACACTGGAAGCAGTGGCAAACGACAACGCGCAAAGGTTCGCCCCGAACCTTCACCCGCAAACTGCCGCAACAGCAAATGGCGGTTCGTTCCATCGAAACTCCTAATCCGGCTTCAGATCGCCCAGTCTATCGACCTTGCGCAACGCGGGAAACCAATACGCCCAAAGTCCAACGACGGCGAGTGTCCCCACCCCGCCTACAACAACCGCCCGAATCGTGCCCCACCAAGCGGCCGTTATGCCGGACTCGAACTCGCCGAGTTCGTTCGACGCGCCGATGAAGAGCATGTTCACGGCACTC
>JANLXP010000851.1:0-5359 GCA_031365165.1 Alphaproteobacteria bacterium | reverse complement strand
GCCGTATCTGAAACATCCGTCGCAGCCGCCGGTGACAGCCGACGAAGCGGCGTGGATCGAGAAGATGCGTGCGTGGTGGGCACAGGAGGAAGGCTATCGTTCGATCCAATCGACGAAGCCGATGGCATTGGCGTTCGCTTTGATGGATTCGCCGGTCGGGTTGGCGGGGTGGCTAGCGGACAAATATTGGCGGCTCGGTGATACGCGGAAGGATCACCCTTATGAGGGGATGGAGGCGCGGTTTTCGATGCACACAATGTGCACGCAGCTATCGCTCTATTGGTACTCCGGCACCATCAATTCGGCGAACATGCTCTACAAGGCGGGGCCCGCGGAGCGGAGCGCCCTGCTCAAGCCCGGTGAGCGCGTGACCGTGCCGACCGCCTATTCCGACTATCCGATGGACGTATTGCCGCCAACGCCGGAGTCGTGGGGGCGGCGCAGCTACAACATCGTGCGCTGGCGCGAGATGAAGGCCGGCGGCCACTTCGCTGCGATGGAAGAGCCGAAGCTGTTTGCTGACGACGTGAGGGACTTCTTTCGAACGGTCCGTTAGGCCAGCCCGACGCGGCCCATCGCCAGGTATTTGTCCCAGCGTTGTTTGCGCAGTGCTTCGGGCGACAGGCTTTCGAGTTCAGTGAGGGCGAGGTCGATGGCGTCGCCGGTGTCTTCGATGGCCCGATCGCGCCCGCGGTGGGCGCCGCCGATGGGCTCAGCTACGATCGAATCGATGATGCGCAGCTGCTGCAGGTCTTGCGCGGTGATTTTCAGCGCTGCCGCGGCTTCTTGTGCCTTCGCGCCGGAGCGCCAGAGGATCGAGGAGCAGCCTTCCGGGGTGATGACCGAATAGATGGCGTGTTCGAGCATGATCACGCGGTCGCCGGCGGCGATCGCGATTGCGCCGCCCGACATGCCCTCGCCAATGATGACGGACACCAGCGGCACGTTGAGGGTGAGGCAGCGTTCGGTGCCGCGTGCGATTGCTTCGCCCTGCCCGCGTTCTTCGGCGCTGATGCCCGGATAGGCGCCGGCACTGTCGACGAGGGTGATCACGGGCATGTTGAAACGCTCGGCCAATGTCATCAGGCGCACGGCTTTGCGGTAGCCGTCCGGCATCGCCATGCCGAAGTTGTGACGCAGGCGCGTCTTCGTGTCGTTGCCCTTCTCGTGGCCGATCACCATCACCGAGCGGCCGCGGAAGTTGCCCATGCCGCCTAGGATCGCCTTGTCGTCGGCGTAGGAGCGGTCGCCGGCAAGCGGCGTGAAGTCTTGGATCAGCGCGTGCACGTAGTCGAGGAAGTGCGGGCGTTCCGGATGCCTGGCGACCATCGTCTTTTGCCACGGCGTCAGTCTTGAATAGGTTTCGGAGAGAAGCTGGCGGGCCTTCTCCTCAAGGCGCGAAACTTCTTCGTCGATCGAGACGGGATGCTCGCCTTGCGTCGCGACGCGGCGGAGTTCTTCCACCTTCCCTTCCAGGTCGGCGATTGGCTTTTCGAAGTCGAGATAGGTGGCTGTCATGCTGCACTGCCCACTTGGCGAGCGCCCGAGAAATCAAGAAGGCGAGCCAAAGGGTTAGCCCTTGTTGCGTCGTTCTGTCGCGAGAGTTGCCCGATTGCGGGCGGGGTTGTCAACGCTTGGCGCCTGTCACACTGGCCGGGTCGGCCGCGTCATAGAGGGCATGGAGGCCCAAACCCGCATGAAAATACTAGCGTTTATCTTGGCAGCGATGATGGCCGCGAACGGGGTTTACATGTTCGTCGATCCGCCCGGTTGGTATACGGCCGTCCCCGGCGTGCCCGACACAGGGCCGCTTAACCTTCACTTCGTGCGCGATATCGGCATCGCCTATTTCACGGCGGGCGTCGCGCTGGCGTGGAGCGCGCTTGGCGCCGGATGGCGCGCGAGTGCGTTGGCCGCGATCTTCATCGGCGGTCATTCGCTGTTGCATGCGGGCGAGACCCTGATGGGTCATCATCACGACGTGATCTTGAACGAGCTTGTCGCTGTTCATCTGCCGGCGGTGCTTGCGATCGTCGTCAGCGTCTTTCAAAAGCGGAGCATGACATGAACCGGTGGTTGCTCACCAAGCTGCTTGCGTGGGGTAAGACGCAGATCGGCGACGTGAATATGGACTATGCCTATCACCTGCGCGATGTCGCGCCGTGGTGGCTGTGGCGGTTCTCGATGATCAAAGCCGTAGAAGGCAATCGCAAGCTTACGCCTGCGGACGCCTACCACACCGCGGGGATGGCGGCGGCGATGGTCGAGGATTGTGGGCCGTGCGTGCAGATCCACGTGAACCTTGCGCTGAAAGACGGCGTCGATGGGGATGTGTTGCGCGCGCTCGCGGCGCGGCAGCTTGACAAGGTTGCGCCGCATGTGGCGCTGGCATTCAGATACGGCGAGGCCGTGGCTCGCGGCGAGGCCGCAGACGATATGCGCGATGCGATCCGTAAGCTGTGGGGCGAGAAGGGTTTGATCGAGCTTGCGTTCCTCATTGCGACCGCGCGGTTCTATCCGGGTTTGAAGCGCGGGCTAGGCTTTGCGCACGCGTGCGAGCGTGTGGTCGTGAACGATCGCGTGACATTGACGGCGAAGGCGGCATGAACGCGGTTGACACCTTCGAGACCGAGCGCAAACGGCTGACCCACGTCGCCTATCGGATGCTGGGGCGGTGGTCGGAAGCGGAAGACGCCGTGCAGGACGCCTATCTGCGCTGGCAGGCGGCGGACCATGCGGCGATTGCGACGCCCGCGGCGTGGCTGACCACGGTGATCGTACGGCTATGCCTCGACCGCATGCGCAGGGCGAAGGCTTCGCGCGAGGTTTATGTGGGGCCTTGGCTGCCCGAACCTATTCTGACGATGGAAGGCGGCGAACGGCGCGAGGCGGAGATGGAATCGTTCGCGGACGATCTGTCGCTTGGGCTGATGGTGGTGCTTGAGCGCTTGGGTCCGGAGGAGCGCGCGGCGTTCATTCTTCGCGAGGCGTTCGACAGTTCGTATGCGGAGATCGCAGCGGCGCTGGGCAAAAATGAACCTGCCGTGCGCCAGTTGATATCGCGGGCGCGCGAGCGTGTGCGTGCGGAGCGGCCGCGGTTTCGCGCGGCGCCGGATGCGCATCAGCGCTTGATGACTGAGTTCCTTTCAGCCGTCGCGGCGAACGACACGTCACGACTTGTCGCGCTCATGAAAAGCGATGTGCATTTCGTCAGTGATGGTGGCGGCAAGGCGCCGGCTGCCTTGCGGGTCGTGAACACGCCGACGGAAGTCGCGCAGCTGATCCTGCATCTCGCCGGCGCCAAGGGTGGGCCGCGCGAGATGAAGTTCCTCACCTTGAACGGCGTGCCGTCGGTGTGGTTCGTGGATGGTCAGGGTTTCGAGACTGTCGCGCAGTTAGACGTCGACGGCGACCTGATCGGCGCCATCTACATCGTGCGCAATCCCGAGAAGCTCGCGCACATCAAGCTGCACTGACTACTCGGCAGGCGTCGGCTTGGCTGCCTTTGGGGCTTCGGTAGTGGGCCTGTCGAGGCGGCCCAGCAATGGCGAAATGAGCAGTACGGCGATGCCGATGCCGGCACCCCAGAACGCGACGTTTGTGAACACCCCGATATAGGTTTGCAAGGCGGCAGCGGGATCGAGCACCTGGCCCGCCACGGTTTGTGCTGCGGTGAGGCGCGCGACGAAGCCTGCGAGGAGACCGGCCCACGCTGAGCCCAAAAACCATGTCGCCATGATCGTCGCGACAGTCGCTTTGGGCGAGAGCTTGGTCATTTGCGCCAAACCCACGGGCGACAGGAACAGTTCGCCGGTCGTGTGCAGGAAGTACATACCGACGAGGAAGATCATCGGTACGCGATACTCGGCGTTCGCGAAGTTTTCGGCGCCCCAGACCAACACGCCGAAACCCGCCGCGATTTGCAGCATCGCGAGGCCAAATTTCGCCGGCGCGTTCGGGTCAAGATGGCGCGGTTCCAGATAGGCCCAAAGGCCCGCGAAGATCGGCGCCAGGATCAGGATGAAGCCGGAGTTTAACGATTGCGTTTGCGCGGGCGTCATTGCGAAGCCGAACAGGCTGAGTTCGGTGTTGCGCTGTGCAAACTGATTCAGCGACGAGCCTGCCTGGTTGAACAACGTGAAATAGGCAACAGAAAATAGGATGAGCGTGAGCGCCAAGATCATGCGCTGAGCTTCGGCGCGCGTGCACTGCGTGATCATGAAGTAAATCAGGTAGATGAGCACGATGATCGATCCGGCAAGCAGTGCGTAACCGACGAGTTCGAAGCGCTGCATCAGCAGCCAAACGATGCCAAGCGGAACGAGTGCGGATGCGTAAATCCACCACTCGAGCTTCACGCCGGCCACGGGCCTTGCGAGCTTGATCGGATCGGGCGGTTCGCCTTTGCCTTCGAGCAGCGGCTTGCCGAGCATGAAGACGATGTAGCCGGCGAGCATGCCGATGCTTGCAAGTCCAAAGCCCGCCCACCAACCGACCTCCTGGCCAAGCCAGCCGCAGATTATGGCCGCCCAGAATGAGCCCAGATTGATGCCGTAGTAGAACAACGTGAAGCCGGAGTCGCGGCGCGGATCGGCCTGCGGGTAGAGTTGACCGACGAGCGAAGAGATGTTGGGCTTTAAGAAGCCGACGCCCATCACGATCAACGAGAGTGCGAGATAGAAGACACCAACGTAGAACGGATCGCGTTCCTTGACGGTGAGCTCATACGAGCCCTTCGCCAAAACCGCGGGAAGGGACCCGCCTGCGGCAAGCCCTTTAATCTCCAGATCACCGCCGCTCGTGGCACCGATCGCGTATTTGTTGCCATCGACGAGCAGATTGACCTGCCGGGCGTTGCCACGGCCTTCGACGTCAAACGTATATTCCTGTCCTTGGTAGGTGAGAATTTGCTTGGCCGGTTCGCTTTCAAACGCCATCGTTCCGTGGCCTGCGACCAGCAGCAACGCTCCGAATGCGACCGCTTTGCGGGTACCCAGGTAATGGTCGGCCAAGAAGCCGCCGAGAAGCGGCACGAGGTACACTAGCGCGCCGTAGGCGGCGTACTGGCCGTTCGCGAATGCGTCGTCGAACATGAAGTGTTGAGTCAGGTAGAAGATCAACAAGCCGCGCATGCCGTAGAACGAGAAGCGCTCCCACATCTCGGCGAAGAAGAGAATGAAGAGGCCCTTCGGGTGGCGGCGGATCTGCAGCAACACCGGGATCGCGGTCACGATCGTGATGAAGATGCCGGCGACGGCGATCATGTTCATAGCTGGGCCCCTGAGCGACGCTCGGGACTATCACACCGACGACGAGGCCGGAAGAGTGCGGGCTAGATCTCGACCTGCGTGCCCATCTC
>JANLXP010000842.1:0-4805 GCA_031365165.1 Alphaproteobacteria bacterium | reverse complement strand
CGGCGCGCGACGAGATGGCGTTCAACGTCGCGATCCGCACACTTACGCTGCGTCAGGGCGGGTCCGAGATGGGCGTCGGCGGCGGGATCGTGTGGGACAGCGAGCCCGATACCGAGTACGCGGAATGCTTGCTCAAGGCGCGGTTCTTGGTCGATGCGGAAGAGCCGGTCCGCTTGATCGAGACGATGCGCTGGCACGCCGATACAGGGTTCTATCTGTTGGAGCGGCACATGCAGCGGCTGCAAGCGTCTGCCGGTTACTTTGGCTTCCTGTTCGACCAGAAGGCCATCCTTCGCGCTTTGGCGGCTGCGGTCGAGGGCACCGATGGCTTACAGCGCGTTCGTCTGACACTTGGCGTGCGCGGCGATACGCAGATCGAGGCCGCGCCGTTTGCGCTGCCTGAATCCAATGCTTCGTGGCGGTTCGCGTTCGCCGCTGCACCTGTGAATTCTTCGGACTGGCGCGTTTATCACAAGACCACGCAGCGCTCGTTTTATGACGATGCGCTTGCAGCAGCGGCGGGATGCGACGAGGTCGTCTTCGTGAACGAGCGCGGCGAGGTGACCGAGGGGAGCCGCACAAATGTGTTCGTTGAGCGGGACGGGTTTTGGCTGACGCCGCCGCTCACGTCCGGCTTGCTCGATGGATGCTTGCGGCGGGAGTTGATCGAGAACGGGCCGCAGCGCGTGGTGGAGTGCGTGCTGCGGCCCGACGACCTGCTCAAGGGCAAGGTCTGGTTCGGCAATGCGTTGCGCGGCCTCATCCCGGGACACAAGCTTGAGGACACGCGCGGCGCCGCCGATTCAGTTCGTCTTCACGCCTGACTCTCCGGCGTAAGCGCAGACGTGAACGCCTGTGCTGGCATCGGCACGTGCGGCAAAGCCTTGCGACAACAGGCTGAAGCCGTAGGACAACAGCAAGATGACGACGACGGCGACGTAGGTCCAATCTCTGATCGTGATGGCGCTCTGCATGGGGCAACTCCAATTTCCGACAGGTACAGCGTCGCCGAACGCGGCCACGAAAACCAATGCCGCTTGTCTTCCCTGTCGATGCGGCGCGGCTATTGCGGAAAAACGCTAATTGCCGCGGTTGAGGGGATCGGCTAACCATCGCCCACCGCGCTTAGAGGGGCCGCATGCTTCGCAAATTGTACGACTGGGTGATCCGGATGGCGGAACACCCAAAAGCCTTGTGGGTGCTCGCCGGTATTTCATTCGCGGAGAGCTCGTTCTTTCCGATTCCGCCCGACATCATGCTGATCCCGATGGTGATCGCACAGCGCGCGCGGGCTTGGTTGATCGCGGGCGTGTGCACGATCGCGTCCGTGGCCGGCGGGTTTTTGGGTTATGCGATCGGTTTCTATTTCTTCGAGACGCTGGGCAAGTACGTGATCGATCTCTACGGCCTGCAGGGCGGGTTCGCGGAGTTTCAGGAGCAGTTCAACAAATGGGGCCTTTGGATCATCTTGATCAAAGGCTTGACGCCGATCCCCTTTAAACTCGTGACGATCGCGAGCGGCGCGGCACATTTCGATCTGGGCGTGTTTGCTGTGGCATCGCTGATAACGCGCGCGGGGCGGTTCTATCTCGTGGCGGGGCTGATCTATCTTTTCGGCGAGCCGATCCGCGAATTCATCGAGAAGCATTTGACGTTGGTGACGACGGCGGCTGTCGCGCTCATCGTCACCGGGTTCGTGCTGGTCACGTATCTCTAAATGCGGATCGTGCCTTCGAGATAGGGCGCGACCTTACCTTTCAGGATCACGCGCTCACCCTGCTCTTCGCAGTGGAGCGTGCCGCCGCGTTGGCTGATCTGGCGGGCGAGCAGTTTCGGTTTCCCAAGGCGTTTGGCCCAGTAGGGCACCAGGCCCGCGTGGGCGGAGCCGGTGACCGGATCTTCGTGCACGCCTTTGCCGGGTGCAAAGAAGCGGGAGACGAAGTCGAAGCCGAGGTCTTTGCCCGGGGCCGTCACCACGAGGCATTCTTCGTCGAATTCCTGCAGCGTGTCGGCCACCGCGTCGGCGTCGATTTCGGCGATCTCGTCGGCGGTCTTGAAGAGCGCGATCGAGTAATTCGCTTTCACAAGCTCGACCGGCGTGACGTCGAGCGCTTCTTCCAGGGCCTCGATGAATTCTTCCGCGTCGGGGTGGGCTGCGGCTTTGTACGCGGGCAGCGCCATGACGAGCAGGCCGCCTTCGCCGCGGTCGACGGTGAGGATGCCGCTCTTCGTCGAGAAGTCGACGCGGCTCAGCGTCGGCACGAGGTGATTGAAGATGACGTGTGCGCTTGCCAGCGTGGCGTGGCCGCAGAGCGGCACCTCAACCTCCGGCGTGAACCAGCGCAGGTCGTACTTGCCTGCACCTGCCGGCACGAAGAATGCGGTTTCGGCGAGGTTGTTCTCGGCCGCGATCGCCAGCATCTGTTCGTCGCTGAGCCATTGCGTCAGCGGCACGACGGCGGCTGGGTTGCCTTCAAACGGTTTGTCGGCGAATGCGTCGACCTGCCAGAGCTTCAGTTCCATGATCATTCCTCCGTGAACGGACGAACCGTGTGTGCGTGGTTGAGCGGCCCGTGGCCGTGTCCCAAACCCGGCGCCGTTTCGAGTGCGCGACGCACATAGTGCCTCGCGCGGGTAATCGAATCGACGGCGCTGAGGCCTTGAGCGAACCCTGTTGCGATGGCGGACGCAAGCGTGCAGCCGGTGCCGTGCGTGTGACGCGTTGCGATGCGCTTGCCGCTCCACTCCTGCGTGCCAGTGGCACCCGCGTAGATGTCGACGATCTCATCGCCCGGCAGATGTCCGCCTTTCAGCAGCACGGCGCTAGGCCCCAGATCGAGCAAGTGTTTCAGTGCGTCGCGCATCGCTTGCGGCGTCTCGATCGTGCGGCCGGTGAGCGCTTCAGCTTCGGGTAGATTTGGCGTGATCAACGTTGCGCGCGGCAGGACGTGGCGCTTCAGCGCTGCAACCGCATCGGCCTCAAGCAACGTTGCGCCGCCTTTGGCGACCATCACGGGGTCGACGATCAGAGGTGCCTTGCTGCCGCTCAACGCGGCCATCACGGCTTCGATGACGGCATCGGTTGCGAGCATCCCGGTCTTGATCGCGTCGGCGCCGATGTCGTCGAGCACCGCCTTGATTTGTCCGCGCACGATGTCGAGCGGGATCGGGTGGATGGCGCTAACGCCTTGCGTGTTCTGCACAGTCACCGCCGTGACGGCCGTCGCCGCGTACGCGCCGAGCGCGGTCACGGTTTTGATATCGGCTTGAATGCCCGCGCCTCCGCCGGAGTCAGACCCAGCGACGATCAGAACGCGGCCGCGCATGCGTGTTGGTTGCATGCGTGCAATGTAGGCGCCGGCCGATGAGTTGGCGATGCCCTATTGTTTCCCGCAAAGACGCAAAGCCGCAAAGAGATTGCGCCGTCTGCGCTGAAGGCGCCATCCAAGCGCTTGATTGGCGCTCCGCGCCAAGGAGAAAGCTCCCGCTTCTTTGCGGCTTTGCGTCTTTGCGTCTTTGCGGGAAATTCTTCTTTCTTAGGCGACGCAGGCCTTTTCGAGGACTTTGACGATGTCGCCGACGACGGTGTGCACCAGCTTTTCGTCGTCGCCTTCGGCCATCACGCGGATGAGCGGTTCGGTGCCGGACTTGCGGATAAGCAGGCGGCCTTTGGTTGCGAGGCGCGCTTCGCCGGCTTGGATGGCGGTGGCGACGTCTTGGTTTTCGAGCGGCTTCATGCCGGCGCGGAAGCGGACGTTCTTGAGGATTTGCGGCAGCGGTTCGAAGAGGTGTGCCGCTTCGCTTGCCTTCTGATTGTTTTCGGAGATTACGGCCAGGACCTGCAGAGCGGCGATCAGGCCGTCGCCTGTCGTCGAGAAGTCGCTGAGCACGAGGTGGCCCGACTGTTCGCCGCCGATGTTGAAGCCTTTTTCGCGCATGCATTCGACGACGTAGCGGTCGCCGACGGCCGTGCGCACCAGCTGCAGGTTCATGGCATTCAAATAACGCTCGAGCGCGAGGTTCGACATCACCGTCGCGACCACGCCGCCGCCTTTGAGCGTGCCGGCCTTCGACCAGGAGCGCGCGATCAGCGCCAGAAGCTGGTCGCCATCGATGATGTTGCCCTTCTCGTCCGCGACGACGACGCGGTCGGCGTCACCGTCGAGCGCGATGCCGAGATCGGCGCGGCTTTCGCGCACCTTGGCGCACATCGCCTCCGGCGAGGTGGAGCCGACTTTGCTGTTGATGTTGAAGCCGTCGGGCGTCACGCCGATCGAGATCACTTCGGCGCCGAGTTCCCACAGCACTTCAGGGGCGACGCGGTAGGCCGCGCCGTTCGCGCAGTCGAGCACAATACGTAAACCGTCGAGGCGCAGGTGTGCCGGGAACGTGCGCTTTGCAAATTCGATGTAACGGGCCTGTGCGTCGTCGATGCGCTTGGCGCGGCCCAGGTCGGCCGGGGCGGCCAGATGGTCGGCGAGGCCGTTGTCCATCATCGTTTCGATTTCGGTCTCGACGTCGTCCGAGAGTTTGTAACCATCAGGGCCGAACAGTTTGATGCCGTTGTCTTCGTAGACGTTGTGCGAGGCCGAAATCATCACGCCCAGATCGGCGCGGAGCGAACGCGTCAACATCGCGACCGCCGGTGTCGGCAACGGGCCGAATTGCAGCACGTCCATGCCGACCGACGTGAAGCCCGCGACAAGCGCGGTTTCGATCATGTAGCCGGAGAGGCGCGTGTCCTTGCCGATCACCACGCGATGGCGATGGTGGCCGCGCGTGAAGTAGCGGCCAGCCGCCATGCC
>JANLXP010000789.1:0-3090 GCA_031365165.1 Alphaproteobacteria bacterium | reverse complement strand
AACGACTGTGGCCGAGAGGGTGTGGGCTTCGTCGAGTTTTGTCTGCGTTTCGGGCGGCAGGCTGTAGTTCATGAACTTACCGATCTCGAAATAGAGATCGGCGTCAGCGATGTCGTCGCGCTCGAGCGCGTCCAGGATCTTCTTGTTGATGAGGCTGGGCGACGACGTGGCCGCGAGGTCGGCCTTCACGGCCTTTTCGATCGGGATCGTGAAGCCGATGCCGGTAAAATAAGCGAGCGCGACGGCAGCGCCGGTCAAGAACAGCAATACGACGGCAAGACGCGACAGCATCCGGCGGCGAGCCCCCCAGCCCATAGAAATCCCGGAAAGGGTTATCGCATGGAACGGCAGCGGGCCGCACTACCCCTGAAACGCGAAAAAGGGGCGGAACTTTCGCTCCGCCCCTCGCACATCGAATGCTTCGTTAGTCGAGGTCGACGGTCGCCCGGCGGTTTTGCGGCTCTTTCACACCGTCGCCGGTGTGGACGACGAGTTGCGTTTCGCCGGCGCCGGTGGCCGAGATCGCGCCTGCTTGAATTCCCTTGCTGACGAGGTTCGATTTTGCTGCACCCGCGCGGCACTCCGACAGGCGTTGGTTTGTGACTTGCGAGCCAACGGTGTCGGTATGGCCCACGATCTTGACCGAGACCGAACCCAATTGCTTTGCGGAGGCAGCGGCATCAGACAGCACCGTGTCGGCGTCGGCCGTGATGTTGCACTTGTTGAAGCCGAAATAGATCACGTATTGGCGCGCTGCCGGCGGAGGGGCTGGCGGCGGTGCGGACGCCACGAACTGCGGCGCCGCTTCTTGGTGCGAGCCGAAGCGCAGGCCCAGCGTCACGGTGTGTTGCGCCATGGTGTCGGTATCGACGTGATAGACGTTCGGTGCGACTAGGTTCTCTTCGAATTCCAAACCGGGCACGTAGAGGAAGCGATAGTTCAACACTAGGTCGAGCCAGCTTGCCATCCTGAACGAAAGGCCCGCGATGCCCTGGAACGCGATCGACACGTTGTCGCTCGTAATTGGATTCGAGAGGCTTGGCGTGTCGATGCGGCCCCAGTCTGCGCCGACGCCTGCACCAAGCGAGAACGTCACCGGACCGGACGACGGGAAGTCGTACATGAAGTTGGCCATCAGCGTGTATTGACTGAGGTCGCCGGTCATCGGCGTCTCAACGCCACCAACCGCGAAGCTTTCGAACGCGTTGTTGCGGTAGCCGCCTTCGACTTCCATGCGCCAGCCGTTATTGTAGGCGTAGCCGACCGAAGCGAGGCCGGCCCAACCGACCTCGGCGGTCAGAGTCGATGTTGCGGTCGGCCCGGGCGGCACGTACTCGCCGATGTCGAAGTCGTGGATGTAGTTGCCGCCGCCTTCGAAAACGCCGTACCAGCCCTTTAGGCGCGCGGCATCCGCCGGCATGCTCAGAGCAAACAGCGCTGCGGCCCCCAAAAGAGCAGCTTGCCTTTTCATGTGAGTTCCCCAACCCCAAGTCGGCATCTCTGAAGGTGTATCCCACCACCTTCAAAGAGCCGGACGATCCTTCCCAGAGCGTTCCCAAGACGCCCTATCGCTAAGGCAAAGACTGTCACAACCACCGCGGATGGGAACTACGCGAGTTATTGTTGGTATACGCGGGGCGACAACTCATGCGCGCAACGCGAACGTGCTTAAATGTGCGAGGGCGCAAAAGTTGCGGCGCGCGTGTTCACTAACCGCTGCGCGCAAGCACCATGTGCGTTGTGGTTAGTGTGCCTTCGACCTACTGACGGCAGTGGGTTTCGAATGCTGGCGGTTGGCGTGCCGCACCGTTAACCCGCGCACTTTGCTTACCGGGGCGCGCCGACGGCAACCGTAGCTCGATCGCAACAGTTGTCCGGTATTCTTAAGCGCGTTCGCGCCATTTCACGAAGATGATCACGAGAACCAGGGACAGCGTAACGGCGTTGGCGGCGATCAGCGGCCACGACATGAGCACCAAGCCGTAGACCAGCCAGAGAACGAGGCCTGCCGCGAAAGCCAGCAGCCAAATCCACGAGAAATCAGCGGCCGAGCGCGACTGCCAGGTTTTGGCCACCTGGGGCACGAACGAGAGTGTGGTCAGGGCGGCCGCGAGCGAGCCTACAAGTTCGGTCAGCATCAGGAGTTTTTCAGTTTGGCGAAGGCTTGGCGGTCTTTGTTGTCGCGCATCAGCGCGGTGAGGCCCGAGATCGTGGCGAGGCCTAGGCCCGACGGCAGCTCGGCGTATTCGTCGTAGGCGATCTTCGCGTAGCTCTCGCCCGCGACCTTGTCCCATTTGCCGGATGGCTTCTTGATCTCGATCTGCGCCACGGTCGTCTTGAAGACCATGCGTACGATCGCGTCCGTCTGTCTGGTCGGCCTGACCAGGCACAGATGTTCGCCCATCAACTGCCAGCCGTTCGCCAGCGCCCAGGCCGTTAGTTCTTCCTTGGTCATTGCCGTCTCCTCGCTCCATCCTGGCATGACAGCCACGGGCGCACCATGACAGGATCGGTGCAGCGAAATTGAGGAACTGCGGATGACGGTCTACGCGCTGGGCGATTGGACGCCCGATCTGCCGGGGCAGGGCAACTACTGGATTGCGCCCAATGCGATGGTGATGGGGCGCGTCAGGCTGCTGAAGGACGCCAGCGTCTGGTTCGGGGTGACGGCCCGGGGCGACACCGAGTGGATCACGATCGGCGAGGGCTCGAACGTGCAGGACGGGTCGGTTCTGCATACCGATCCGGGCGTGCCGCTGACGATCGGGAAGGGGGTCACGATCGGTCATTTGGTGATGCTGCACGGGTGTGAGATCGGGGATGGGTCGCTCGTCGGTATCGGCTCGATCATCTTGAACCGGACGAAGATCGGCAAAAACTGCCTGATCGGCGCGAACACGCTGCTCACCGAGGGCAAGGACATTCCCGATAATTCGGTCGTCATGGGTGCGCCCGGAAAAGTCGTGCGGCAGGTTGACGAGGGGACGCGCGCGATGCTGCAGGTGTCGGCGGCGCACTACGTCGAGAACTGGAAGCGCTTTGCGCGCGAATTAACCCCACTCTAACCACGTTGCGGCGTTCAGAGATTTT
>JANLXP010000745.1:0-1355 GCA_031365165.1 Alphaproteobacteria bacterium | reverse complement strand
ATTGTGAGCAGGATCAGCACCATCCCCGCGGCGATGACGGCGATCGCATATTCGCCGAGCCCGC
Organism: Alphaproteobacteria bacterium; assembly: GCA_031365165.1. Lineage (GTDB taxonomy): Bacteria > Pseudomonadota > Alphaproteobacteria > Micropepsales > Micropepsaceae > SZUA-430. The sequence continues at coordinate 1,291 of JANLXP010000745.1, read as the reverse complement.
AGACCACGCCAATTGCCGCGGTGACCCAGACAGACGCCGCCGTGTTCAAGCGATGAACGTTGCCGGTCTCGTCGCGCATGATCACACCGGCGCCCAAGAAGCCGACACCCGCCAAGACCCCTTGGATGACGCGGCTCACCGCATCTGGGGAATACACTGCCGCAAAGCCCGACACCGAGATCGTCGCGAGCGATGCGCCGAGTGCCACCAAGCCCAACATTCGCAAGCCCGCGGGCTTGCCGTGCATATCGCGGTTGATACCGATCGTGCCGCCGATTGTGGCTGCGAGTCCCATGCGAATAGAGAGTTCGGCGAGGTGGCCTAAGTCGGTCATGGTGCTCCGGCTGCGCGTTGTTGCAGATGCTCAGTATACGACGGTTGAGTATCTTCACCCGAATCTCTCGATCAAATCGTTAACGGCGGCTTCGTTGCGCGCATCTTGTTTCTCTGAGACGCTGTTCGAATCGGACGGCTCCGAAGGAGAGAAGCGTCATGGCCGACAAAGGCACTCAGGGCGTCAGTTACGAGAAAGTCGGTGACGAGTATTTTCAAAAGCGCAAGTTGCGCCGCTATGCGGGCGTTTGGTCGCTGTGGGCGTTAGGCGTCGGTGCAGTTATTTCCGGACAGTTTTCGGGTTGGAATTACGGTCTCGCGTTCGGCTGGGGCTCGATGTTCGCGGCCACGGTCATCATCAGCATCATGTATCTGGGGCTGACCTATTCCATCGCTGAGATGGCGACGGCGTTGCCGCATACGGGCGGCGCCTATTCATTCGCGCGCTCGGCCATGGGACCGTGGGGCGGGTTCGTCACCGGGGTCGCGGAAAACATCGAGTATGTGCTGACGCCGGCGGTGGTCGTGTTCTTTATCGGCTCATACATGGGGGCGATTTTGGAGACGCCGCCGGAGTTTCAACCGGTCTATTGGATATTGGGCTACGGTATTTTCGTTGCCGCCAATTTGTTCGGCGTCGAGTTGTCGTTCCGCGTAACGGTGTTCGTGACGCTGCTCGCGCTCGCGTGCCTCGTCTTCTTCTACATCGCCGCACTTCCGAACATGGATTTCGGCCGTTGGGCGATGAACGTGACGGCGGGGCCGGACGGGGCCTTGATCGAAGCACCCGAAGGCAACGGGCCTTGGTTCCCAGCGGGCGTTCATGGCGTGCTGGCGGCGCTGCCGTTTGCAGTGTGGCTCTATCTTGCGATCGAGCAACTGACGCTCGCGTCGGAAGAATCGATCGATCCGAAGCGCGACATGCCGAGCGGCATCTTGTTCGGCATCTTCACGCTGG
>JANLXP010000258.1:0-5743 GCA_031365165.1 Alphaproteobacteria bacterium | reverse complement strand
GTGAGGGCCGCTCTCAACGGCTGCGCAACGGCACCCAGCTTGAGTGCCTTCTGCTCTGCAAAGGCGCGCGTGGCCGCGTCGAGGGCGCTCGCAGTCCAATCCGCGGTAGCGCCCAGCGCCTGAACCAGCCCAGCCAAAATCGCGCGCGCTTCGGGCGTCAGAAGTTTAGCAGCCTTGTCGTCGAGCACGAGCGGCCGCTCGGTCACCAAGTAATGCGCACCCTCCACAAGTTCGACCAACGTCTTCGCGCGCTCCTTCAATCCCGGCATCGCAACGACGAGCTTCGCGGGAAGGTCCGGCGATACCGCCACGCCCTTCGACTTCAAGAGCGCAAGCGTGCCGTCCGCGAGCATCGCATCGCTGGCGTTGCGCATGTAGTGCCCGTTCAAATTGTCGAGCTTCTTAAAGTCGACGCGCGCAGGGCTGCGGCCGATGTTATCAAGATTGAACCATTCGATTGCTTGCGCGGTCGAAATCATCTCCTCGTCGCCATGGCTCCAACCAAGTCGCAGCAGATAGTTGCGCATCGCCTCCGGCAGGTAACCCAGATCTTTGTATTCGTGAATACCAAGGGCGCCGTGCCGCTTCGAGAGCTTCTGCCCATCTTCGCCGTGCAAGAGCGGAAGATGCGCATAAACCGGCACTGGCCAACCCATCGAATCGATGATTTGCCGCTGCCGTGCTGCGTTCGTCAGGTGATCGTCGCCGCGGATGACGTGAGTGACGCCCATATCGAAGTCATCGACGACGACCGAAAGCATGTATGTCGGCGTGCCGTCCGAGCGCAGCAAGATGAAGTCATCGAGAACGTCGTTCGAGAAACGAACATCGCCCTGAACCTTGTCCGGGATGACGGTCTCACCAGTCTGCGGCGCCTTGATGCGCACGACGGGCGGCACGTTGGGCTTGGCATCGGAGGCCAGCCTGTCACGCCAACGGCCGTCGTAACGGATCGGAAGGCCACCGGCCCGCTGTGCCGACCGCATCTCCTCGAGCTCCTCAGGCGACGCGTAGCAATGGTACGCGTGGCCCTGCGCGATCAATTGCTTAGCGACCTCGGCATGCCGGGCCGCGCGAGCAAACTGGTGCACGACTTCGCCGTCCCAATTTAGCCCCAACCACCCCATACCCTCGATGATGGCGTCGATCGCGGCTGGGGTCGAACGCTCACGGTCGGTGTCCTCAATGCGAAGGCGAAACGTGCCGCCGGTGTGGCGCGCGTAGAGCCAGTTGAACAGGGCCGTGCGGGCACCGCCGATGTGAAGATAGCCGGTAGGGGAGGGCGCGAAGCGCGTGACGATGGTCATGGTTCAGTCGGGTTCGGGTTCAAATTTGGCTCTACCATTTGGGCGAGCCTGCAACTCAAGGCGTCCCTCTAGCACGAGGAAACGCCTTTGGGCGAGGCCGTGACCCAGGGCGAAACGCTGCGCCGATTTCATTGGCGCGACGCCGTGTCGTTCGCCGGCCGCGCCGTGCATTCATTTCCAGAACTGGTCGCGACCGGCTGGCGCGCAGATGCGTTGCGCCGTGGGCTGTTCGTGCCGGCCCTTTTTGGGGCGGGGGTAGGCGTCTACTTTGCACTGCCGTTCGAACCGCCGCTCGCTGTCGCGCTCGTCGCCCCAGTTGCCATCGCCGCGTGGCTGCTGGCGGCCGTATTCGGAAACGAAGCGCTGCGCGTAACCCTTGGATGCGTTGCCGCCGCCGCCGCCGGAATGGCCCTCGCGATCGTGCGATCGCACATGCTTGATACCGTGCAAGTCACCGAAGAAACGCGCTTGCTCACGATCACCGCGCGCGTCGAGCGTTCCGAACCAGCCGATAAGGGCCGCCTGCGCTTGTGGTTGAATATTTTCACGACCGCACCGTCTCTGCCCGAAACGCCACAACGGGTTCGCGTCTCGATAACCAAAATGGAAGAGCCGATCGCACCGGGCGACTGGATCGAACTGCGAGCGCGCCTTCGCCCGTTGCCCGAGCCGGTAGCGCCAGGTGCCTACGACTTCGGCCGCAAACTGTGGTTCGAGGGTCTCGGCGCCGTCGGGTTCTCAATTGCGCCCGCAAAGCGCATCGCGCCTCCGCGCGAACTCACGACTCTAGAATCGTTCTCGGACGCCATCAGCCATTTTCGCAGAACCGTCAGCGCGCGCATCATGGCGGTCATGTCGCCACGAGCGGGACCGATCGCCGCCGCATTCTTGACCGGTGAACGGGGCCTCATCTCGGACGAAGATAACCAGGCGATGCGCGACTCCAGTCTCGCGCATCTGCTGTCGATCTCCGGCTTGCACATGGCGCTTGCCGGGTTCGGCTTCTTTGCAACCCTTCGATTAGCCTTCGCGTTGCTGCCGAGAGTGGCGCTAAACTATCCCGTGAAAAAATGGGCCGCAGCCGCAGCCCTCGTCGCGTCCGCGGCCTACCTTCTGCTCAGCGGCGCCTCCGTGCCGACACAGCGATCTTTCGTGATGATTGCGGTTGCGCTCGTCGCCATCGTCTTCGATCGGACAGCGCTCAGCATGCGCACGGTCGCCATCGCCGCGGCTGCCGTTCTGCTCTTTACGCCCGAAGCCTGGATGGATCCGAGCTTCCAGATGTCCTTCGCCGCGGTTGTTGCCTTGATCGCCGCCTTCGAGTGGTGGACCTCCCGCCGCATACCGGATGCCGAACCGCCGGGAGCGCTTCGCCGTGCGGTGGGTATGGTTGTGACGGCGGCTGCCACAAGTATGGTCGCGGGCATAGCGACCGCGCCGTTCGCCGCCTATCACTTCAACCGGTTCGCCGACTACGGCGTCGCGGCGAACGTGATCGTGATGCCGATCGTGAGCTTCATCATCATGCCAGCAGGCGTGCTCGCACTTCTGTTGATGCCATTCGGTCTGGAGGCCTTACCCTTGGCGGTCATGGGGGAGGGGATCGACGCGATGCTGAGTATCGCGCACTGGGTCGCTTCCTGGCCCGGAGCAACGCAAGCCGTCGGCGCCTGGCCGGTCGAAAGCCTCACGCTCATTGTCGTCGGGGGCCTCTGGGCCGCAACTTGGCAGGCATCCTGGCGCTGCCTCGGCACCGCCCCAATCGTGGCAGGCCTCGCGTTGGCCTTCTGGAGCACACAGCCCGATGTCATCATCGCCTCGGACGGCGACAACGTCGGTGTACGAGGCGCCGACGGACGCCTTCATTTGCTCTCGTCGCGCCGCGGCCGATTCGACGCGGAGATCTGGTTACGCCGCGACGGCGACGCGCGCGAAATCGCCGACATCGAGCCAGATGACCCACTCGGATTCAAATGCGATTCGGCGGGCTGCATGGCTCAGGTGCTTGGTCAAAAACCGCGCACCGTGGCGGTCGCCTGGAGTCGCGAAGCGCTCCTCGACGATTGTTCGAACGCTGCCATTGTTGTCGACCTAACCCGGGGATGGCAGCCGCCATGCGAAGCGGCGAAGCTCACCGTCACGCGCCGGCTGCTTCAGACCGAAGGCGCCATCGCTGCACAAGTTACCGGCGGCAACGTGACATGGACGTCTGTCGCACGCGAACGCGGCGACAGACCTTGGAGTCCACGAAGAAAATACTAGTAGCGTCGAACGAGCCCGACCAACCGGCCCTGCACCTTGACCCGATCAGGCCCAAAGATACGCGTCTCGTAGGCCGGATTGGCGGCCTCAAGCGCAATCTGCGAGCCGCGCTTGCGCAACCGCTTCAGCGTCGCCTCGCTGGCATCCACCAGCGCCACAACGATGTCGCCCGACTGCGCGTCGTCTGTCCGGTGGATGAGCACGGTATCGCCGTTGAGGATGCCCGCGTTGATCATCGAGTCACCCGTGACCTCGAGCGCGAAATGCTCGCCCGATCCCAGCATCGCTTCGGCAACCGGCACATTGTCCGTCACATTCTGCAGCGCCTCGATCGGCGTACCGGCAGCAATCCGGCCCATAATCGGAACCTCGATGATCCGCTTGCTGCCCGAGCCCACGGCCTTCGCATGCGGCGGCCGTATCCCACCTCCGTCGACCACCCCGAGACTAGGCTTGTGCCCGGCAGCGGATACCGTCCGCGCACGTGGCTTCGGCATATTCGAGTTCTCAGGGAGCTTGATCACCTCCAACGCGCGCGCACGGTGCGCCAGGCGGCGTAGAAACCCGCGTTCCTCGAGCGCCGTGATCAGGCGATGGATGCCTGACTTCGACCGCAGATCGAGCGCCTCCTTCATTTCGTCAAACGAAGGCGCCACGCCGGTTTCACGCAGACGCTCGTGAATGAACATCAGAAGTTCGTACTGCTTGCGGGTGAGCATGGGGTGAAGCCCTATATCTAGGAACAGAGTCGGAACAATCACCGTTTGTTCTAGTGTTGTTCCGGCCCATCGTCAACCCCGATTATATACTTGACGTACCGCCGCAGACTAATTATCTTTCGGCAGTGATTTTCGCTGAAAGAGTCCGCCATGACTGATCTCCGTAACCCCATCTATTCAAACGAAGAAAAGGCGCGTGAGCACCTTGAGGCCATTCGTTGGCCGGATGGTGCCTACTGCCCGATCTGCGGCGTGACAGGCGACCGCGTGACCAAACTCCAGGGCCAGAGCACTCGCCCTGGCGTCTACAAGTGCAAGGACTGCCGCAAGCCTTTCTCCGTGACTGTCGGCACCGTGTTCGAGCGCTCGCACATTCCGCTTACCAAATGGCTTCTGGCAACGGAGCTTCTCAGCGCTTCCAAGAAGGGCATGAGCGCTCACCAGCTGCACCGCATGCTTGGCATCACGTACAAGTCGGCCTGGTTCATGGCCCACCGCATTCGTGAGGCTATGCGCCCCGTTGGTGCCCCACCGTTGGGCGGCGAAGGAAAGATCGTGGAAGCCGACGAAATGTCTGTCGGATCACGTGTTGGCACGCCACGTGGCACCAGCACGTTCAAGTCAGGTAAAGGTTGGGTACGCAATCGCACGCGCCCCAATCAGCAGAAAATCGTTGCACTTGTTGAGCGCGATGGTCGCGCCCGCTCGTTCCACGTCGCAAAGATCGACCACAAGAACGTTCGCGATGCTCTGGTTCGCAACGCGAGCCGCGACTCTCACCTGATGACGGATGAAGCCAGTGTTTACAAATCCATTGGCGAGGAATTCGCCAGCCACGAGACAGTGACCCACAGCGAGTACGAATACGCTCGCGGCGACGTCCACACGAACACCGTCGAAGGCTTCTTCTCAATCTTCCGTCGCGGCCTGATCGGCACCTACCAGCATGTCTCAGAGGCGCACTTGCAGCGCTACCTGCACGAGTTCGATTTCCGTTACTCGAACCGTGCAGCGCTCGGCACTAACGACACGCAACGTGCAGCAAAGATTCTGGAAGGCATCAAAGAGAAGCTTCTGACCTATCGGCGGACTAACGAAGCCTAAGACGATCAAGCAGAAGGCCAGAAAGCTCTTCCGCTTGCGAAAGCGTCAAAAGCGTCCCGCCAAATAAGCCATCACGCTCCACCAAGATTCCGATGGTCTTATCATCGGGATGACTGGACACGACCAGGCGGCCATTGATCGTATCAATGGCGCAATGGTGAGTCGGTTCTATGAGTATTCTGTCGGACATGCTTGAAGCCCTCGATCGGTTGGATTGGTGGAAGCGCCTTAGGGCCGTACCAGGAGAGGTAGACAGCCTAAGGGATCGCGTCGCGGCTCTAGAGGCCGCCTATGGCGGAAAACACCCGCCAGACGTTTGTAAGTTCTGCGGTGAGCGCGCGCTGCGCATCG
>JANLXP010000687.1:0-1751 GCA_031365165.1 Alphaproteobacteria bacterium | reverse complement strand
CGTCTGCGGCGCCGTCACGCCGTACACATGTGCATCATGATCGGGCCCGCGGAAATAGAGCGCAATCAAACGCGGCCGCTTCGCGTCCGTGCTTTTCAGCAACTGAAGCCCGTGCGCCAGCGTCTCGTCATCCGACGGCGTCTGCTCCCACGGCACGTACGGATTGATCACACCCGCCAGCGCCACGTTCTTCTTCACGTCCCACCGGTTCGCAAAATTCAACGCAGCAGTGTGTACACCCTGTCGCTCCGCCGTCTGCCAAACAGGTTCGCAGCCCGTGAGCCAACTCGCGTCACCGTTCTCATCGTAAGAGGAACCGCGATCGGGATCGAAAAACTTGTTTTGAACGATGCCGTGATGTTCCGGCCAACAACCCGTCGCGAAGCTCGTGTGATTGGGCAAAGACATCGTCGGATAGACCGGCACCAAATGCCGCGACCACGCACCCTCTTGCTTGATCGCATCGAGGTTCGGCGTCTTCGTCGCGTCCGCCATCGCAGGCGCAAACCCGTCGAACATCACGAGCACGACGGTCCGCTCCGCAGCCGAAGCATCCAGCGGTACGAACAACAGCACCAGCAGCGACAACAGCCCCACAACGCGATAGCGCATCACTTCCCCCTCATGTACTGAGCGCCTGATACACCGGCATGATCATCTGAAACGCGCGCAGATCGCCGGTCGTGCCTTCGCCCATCTTGTTCATCACATACGCGCAGCAAACGCGCTTGTCCAAATCCGCAATGACGAGCGAACCGCCCCACCCGCCCCAAAAGCATGTGTTCGCGCTGGGTAGCGGCATCGCCTGCCCCGGCAAGCCATAGCCCAAACCGTGCCGTACCGGCAGCCCCAGCACCATGTCCAGCCCTTCGATCTGCGGCTCGAGCGCACGCCGTGTCCCCACATCGGACATGATCCGTTTCCCCTTCGAGACACCGCGATTGGCCAGCACCGTCTGCACCTCGGCGACCGAGCGCGCATTGCCAAAGCCTCCAGCCGCCGGAATTTCGGCAGCCCTCCAAGCACGCGTGCGCGGCTCAAACGCGGTCAGAACCGGATTGTCCAACGTGCGTCCTGCAATCGACTGCGGATCGCGGCCTTTACCCATTCCGGTCACCGGCGGAATCAACTCGCCGACACGCGCGTCATGCTCCGCCGCCAACCCGATATGAAAGTCGGCGCCGAGTGGTCCTGCGATCTCCTCCCGAAACACCGTGCCGACCGTCTTGCCCGAAGCGCGCCGGATCACCTCGCCCACCAAGAAGCCCTGACTGATCGCGTGGTAGCCAACCTTCTCGCCGGGCGTCCACCAGGGCTCTTGGGCCGCCAGCAATCCGCAAATGCGATTCCAGTCGTAAAGGTCCTCCGGCTTCAGCTTCGCGTCCCATCCCGAAAGCCCGGCCGAATGCGAAAGCAATTGACTGACCTTCACCCCTTCCTTTCCATTCGCCGCAAACTCCGGCCAATAGCGCGCGACCGGTGCGTGAAGATCGAGCACGCCACGATCGGCTAGCAACAGCGCCGTCAACGCCGTCATCGTCTTCGTTGTCGAATAGACGTTGACGATTGTGTCTTTCTGCCAGGCGCGCGCGCGGCTCTCGTCCGCCCACCCGCCCCACAGATCGACGACCGTCTAACCCTCGACCGACACTGCAAACGAAGCGCCGACATCGAGTCCACTCGCGAGGTTGTTCGCAAAGACCGCACGCACAGCAGCAAACCGCTCATCGCAATGTCCATGCACCCCAGCT
>JANLXP010000654.1:0-4933 GCA_031365165.1 Alphaproteobacteria bacterium | reverse complement strand
CTCCGCCACTTCCACGTCCGCATAGGCGCGCACCGTTTGCCGGTCGTCCTGGCGCGTCGCCGTATTCGGGAACGGCGCAAGGCTCTCGGGATTGTCGTAGTCGCGCATTTGATACGCGTAGGAAAGCTTCAACCGGCCGGGTAAGCCGAACGGATCGATCGGGACCTGAACCGTCGCGCGGCCCAAGAAGCCCGCATAGTCGAACTCCGGCCCCGTCGTGTCTTCGTTCGTGTAACCCGCGCCCACCATGAAATACCCCTTCCTCGACTTGTCGAAGTAGAAGTAAAGGTCGGCGCTCGGCTGATGGGTGCTGGCGTCGCGCGCATCGTCGAGCGCGTTGTAGTTTTTTTCGTAATAGCGATAGGTCAGCGTCAGCTGCACGTCGTCCGACAGATACGCCGACAGCGACGGCGCGAACACGTGCTGATCCTCAAAGAAATCGCCGTCGAGCAGCGAGTGATAGTAGGTGTAGTTGAAGCCCAACTTCACGCCGCCCAGGCTCTTCGTCCACATGTTGAGCGACGGCGCGTGTTCTTGATAATTGAACGCGCTCAAATCCGAATAGACCGTCTGGCTGAAATCGTAACCGATCTCGATGCGGCTTTGCTCGTCGTCATAGAGCTTGTAACCGGCGTCGATCGCAAACTCTGCCGCGACGTCGCTGGCCGCACTCGCGTCAACGTCGTCGACCGTCACGCGGTCATCGAACGACAGGCCCGCCTTAACGTCGAGCCACCAATCCTTCGATCCGGCGAACGCCAGCGGCGACGCGCTCATAACCCAAACCGAAGCGAGCGCCGCAACACCGGCCGTGCGTACGAACTTCATATCAACTCAACCCCAAACCATCATGCGGGAGCGCCCCCCGCATGACCAATACTAATACGGATTTCGGGGGCTGTACTAGCCCCCGCCGCCGTGGCCGCTGTGCTCCCCGCCATCGCCGTCATCTTCACCATGTCCCCCATGGTCGTCGTCGGCGTCATGCTCGGGGCCGTCGTTCCCGTGGTCGTCATCCACGTCGTGGTCCGGCCCATCGTCGCCATGGTCGTCGTCGGCGTCATGGTCGGCCGGATCGTCGCCGGCGGTGTGGTCGTCTTCATCGGTGTCGTCGGCATCGTCGCCGCCGTGCTCGCCGCCGTCGTCGTTCGCATCATCGTGGCCGCTGTTCTCTCCACGGCCGCTGTGTTCGCCGCCGTCTTCCGAACTGGCTTCGGTGCAGCCGGTCGACGAACTGCTTGAGCTCGCGCTGCAGCTGTCGTCGTTACTATCCGTTGCGCGCGCGATCGAGAATTCGCCCGAAGACAAAACGAACGCGATCGCAAGTGCGGATGCGCCGGCAAGCAAAGTTGATGTTGTTCTTTTCATATTGGCTCCAAGCGTCACAGTGTCGATAACCCTGCGGAAGGCCCGAGCACACCTCGCAAATCAGGTGGGTCTTGCCGCCAGTTAGGGCCATTGGATGCCGGTTCGGCCGCCTTGAGAAGGCCAACAATTTTTTCGCGAGCAGGGAATAAGGGCGACCGTGCCGCAACGATCACGCCGGGCCGGGCGGCGGCCGTCGAAGATAGTCAACGCCCGCTGCCAGTAAGGTTAGGACCGTATACCCAGTCAAACTGAGCTGCGCGAATGCCGCAGGCTCCTTCGGGTGCTCGTTGAAAAACGTGTTCTGCACCTGGAGCGCGGCCATCGCGAACCCCAGCAACCAGAGCGCGACCGTCCCCGCCCGCGTCGGCGAAGGGGCCGCCCGGTCGTAAAGCCAGACGCCGCCGATCACGAGCCCAATCTCGACCGCAACGCTCACATACGGATAAGCCCAAAGCGCCATTCCGACCTTCATCTGATCGAACACGATCGGCAGATCCGGCGCGTGCACGACCAAATCGAGCAGCCAATGCGAAAACGCGGTGGCGCCGACCACAAGCACGATCGCAATCCGCTCGCCCTTGAACGCAAGCGCCGCCACGCCACCGATGAAGAGCGACAGCAACGCCGCACTCGGCAGACCGTGCGTATAGGGCATGAAGTAAAGATCGAGCGGCGTGACCCCGATGAAGTTGTCGATCAGGCGCATCTTCTCGACGCCTGCGATCACAAAGATGGCCCACAGGAAATCGACCCACTGCGCCGCGACAAATAGCACCCACAGCGGCACCGTTTTGACGACCGCTTTGGCCGCAAACGCAGGCCCGTAATGCCCAATGAACATGGCGTCATTTCCTTTGTAGACAGGGCCCGAGTTTGTGTCTAAAACCCGCGCCTTACTTTGATCGGCGCAAGTCGCTGGGTCAACGCCGCAAGGATGTGACGCAGGGTGGAGCAGCCCGGTAGCTCGTCAGGCTCATAACCTGAAGGTCATAGGTTCAAATCCTATCCCTGCACCCATCCTTTGGCCCACAAATCCAAAACCCTCCGCTCGAACACGCTCTCGCTAGCCGAGGCGCGCCGCCTCGCGATAGCGGCTCAAGGCTTCGGCAACCGCGGCCCGCTCCTTCGAACGATCAAGCAGATCGGTTTGCTGCAACTCGACAGCGTCAACGTCGTGGTGCGCTCGCACTACCTGCCGCTGTTCTCGCGCCTCGGCCCCTACGATATGGCGGCCCTCGATAAGCTCTCGCAAAAAACACCGCGCGCGCTGTTCGAATATTGGGGACATGAAGCGTCGCTGATCCCGATTGAGTATCAGCCCCTGTTTCGTTGGCGCATGGACGAAGCCCGCGCCGGCCGGGGAGGGTGGCAAGGCCCCGCGCGGCTCGCGCGCGAACGCCCCGACTTCATCAAAGGCGTCATGCAGGAAATCGCCGATCGCGGCCCGATCGGCGCAGGCGAACTCTCAGGCGGCGGCAAGTCCACCGGCAACTGGTGGGGCTGGAGCGACGGCAAACGCGCGCTCGAGTTTTTGTTTTGGACCGGTCAACTCACATCGGCCGGCCGTCGCGGCTTCGAACGCCTCTACGCGTTACCGGAGCATGTGATCCCCGACGCCGTTCTGGGCGCCGCAACGCCGTCCCCCGAAGACGCCCAACGCGAACTGCTCCGCCGCGCCGCCCGCGCGCACGGCGTGGCGACCGAATTCGACCTGCGCGACTACTTTCGATTGGGCGTCGCCGCCACGAAGGCCCGCCTACAGGAACTTCTCGATGCGGGGGAGTTGACCGAAGTCACCGTCGAATCCTGGAAGCACAAAGCCTACGTCCCAAGCGACGTAAAGGTTGCCCGGAAGCTCGAAGCGAGCGCACTCCTCTCGCCGTTCGACTCTCTCATCTGGATGCGCCCGCGCACGGAACGCCTGTTCGGTTTCCACTACCGCCTCGCGTTCTACACGCCCAAGCACAAACGCACGCACGGCTACTACGTGATGCCGTTCCTACTCGGCGACCGCCTGGTCGCCCGCGTAGATCTGAAATCCGACCGCAAACAAAACCGCCTGCTCATGCTGGGCGGCCACGCCGAACCCGGCATCAACCCCGCCGAAATCGCCCCAGCCCTAAACGATCAACTCAAGACGATGGCGACATGGTTGGGCCTAGATCGCGTCACGCTCAAAAGCCGAACCGAACTCGCCAACGCCCTCCGCCGAGCAACCTAGAAAGAATCTCACGCGAAGCCGCGAAGACGCGAAGAATACTGAACGCCAGCGTGCGTAGCGCGCAATATTGGCGCTCCGCGCCGAACAAATGCGTCTCTCGTGCGCAGAGCGGCTTCGTGATCTTGGTGTGCTTAGTGGTTCAATCCTCTTCTTTTCGCGCCTTCGCGGCTTCGCGTGAGATCCCTTCGACCGCGTCAGTGCGCCAGCAGGTCCTGCGTTAGCGCCTTCTCGGTGAATTTGAAGACGACATCCGAATCCACCTTCAGCACCTTCTCGTCCTTGCCCTTGTAGTCGAACTGGCTGAGGAGGTGACGGATGATGTTGAGCCGCGCGATCTTCTTGCGGTTCGCCTTGACCACGAACCACGGCGCGGCGTCATGGCTTGTGCGCATGAACATGGCGTCGCGCGCTTGGCTATAGGCATCCCATTTCTTTTGCGCGGACGCGTCGATCGGACTGATCTTCCATTGCTTCAAAGGATTGCTCCGCCGGTCGGCTAACCGTTCCTTCTGTTCGTCCTTCGAAATGTCGAGATAATATTTGATGAGCCTGAGGCCTGCGCGCGTGAGCATCGCTTCGAAATCCGGCGCCTCGTCGAGAAACGCCTTCGTCTGCTCCGGCGAACAAAACCCCATCACCGGCTCGACGCCTGCGCGGTTGTACCAAGAGCGGTTGAAGATCACGATCTCGCCGCCCGCCGGCAGATACGGCACGTAGCGCTGAAAGTACCAAGACGCCCGGTCGTGGTCGGTCGGTTTGCTAAGCGCCACCACCCGCGTTTCGCGTGGGCTCATATGCTCGACGATCCGCTTGATCGTACCGTCTTTGCCGGCGCCATCGCGCCCCTCGATGACGATCGCGACTTTTGTCCCGTCCGCGATCACGTCGCGCTGAAACTTGACGAGTTCGATCTGCAACTGCTCCAGCAGCTTCTCGTACTCCTTGTCCGAGAGTTTTCCGTCGGCCTTCGGCTTATCCTTCGCCATCGCGTCGCCCCTTTGTCGTGTCACCGTGAATTGAGCGGATTTCGAGGCAAAGAAAAAGGGGCCGCAGACACGGCCCCTTGCTTCTTACGGGGTAGGTTTAAGCGCGGACGAGCAGCGCCTCGGCAATCTTGCCGTGAATAAAGCCGATCACGCGCGCCAGGTGCAAGGTGAAGAGGATACCCACCATGCCGGCGACGACGAGCAGAACGAGCCCATGCGGCGTGTTGAAGAGCGCATCGAGTTCCGGGTAACCGTCAAGGCGCACGACGTTCTTGCCGGTGCTGAGCTCGTAGAACGCGCCCGCGATCACCGAACCGGAGGTCACACCGAGCACGACCGCGACCGTGAAATAGATGAT
>JANLXP010000627.1:0-2203 GCA_031365165.1 Alphaproteobacteria bacterium | reverse complement strand
ACTGAAATTCGCCTTCGTAACCCCAGTACCAGTAGTGCACGAGGTAGTCGTCGCCAGCGCGGTAGCGCTGTGCTTCGAGGACGATCGCGTAGATCTCTTCGGAGGCTTCGCCCGTAGGCAGGTAGGCGGTCACGGGCGATTGCGGGCACGTGTCTTTCGGCACGACGCTTTGGATCAGGTCACCGGCACGATCGAAGATTTGCCAGCGGAACACTTTGCAGGCGGTGGGTGCGGTCAACGTCACTTGGTTACGCGTGTTGTTGCGCAAGTTGACTTTGACTTGGATGACCGCGGGTTCGCCGCTTTTCAAGGTCACGCGGTCGCGGTTCGGATCGGCAGTCACGGTGACTGCGTTTTCGAGGAAGCCGAGGCTGCCATTGCTCGCGGCGTAGCCGAGGGCCGCGATGAACGAGACCCAGATCACCGCCAACAGCATGTAGCGCCGCCAGTCGGGCGGCGGGGATTGCGGCAAAGGCTGCACCGGGTTCAAGCGCTTTGCCTTGCTTGTTTCGTTTCGCCTTCGACGTAGTTGAGGTCGATGTTGAACGTCTCGCGGAGTGAGAAGAACGCATAGATCGCGAACGCCGACACAACGATTGCGACGATCTCGGCCGCGCCGACTACGCCGGTCGTGGGCTTGAGCGCGGTGAACGCCATCGTGATCGGCACAGTGAAGCCGCGTACGAAGTTCGGCACCGATGTGGCGACGGTCGCGCGCAGGTTCGTTCCGAATTGCTCAGCCGCGATCGTTACCATCATGGCCCAGTACGCGGTCGCAAAGCCGATGACGAAGATCACGGCAAAGAACTCCGCGGACGATTTGAGCGGCACGTGGAAGAACACGGCGAGGCTCGCGAACAGAGCGAGCAAGAAGACACCGACTGCGACTTTGCGGCTGCCGAAGTATTGGCTGACGAGGCCGTTGGCGAGGCTGCCCAGCGTGATGCCTGAGTAGAACCAGAACACGGTGTGGGCCGGGATGATCTTTTCGGGGATGCCGAGTGCGGGTGCGATTTCGGGCGAGAATGTGACGAGCGTGCCCAAGCAATACCAAATAGGCAGTCCGACCAAGATGCAGTTGATGTAGCGGTTGAAGCGGTCCCAGGATGTGAACAGCATCAAGAAATTGCCGCGCGCGATGTGTTCCTTTTCGGCGAGCGCTTTGAAAATGCCGGACTCGGCGACCGACAAACGCAGCGCCAACAGGCCAAGGCCCAAGACGCCGCCGACGATGTATGCGCCGCGCCATGTGAAGTATTGGTACACCCAAGCTGCAGCGACTGCGCCCGCGACGCCGGTTGCGACCACGATCGTCGTGCCATAGCCGCGTGTGCGCTGGGGCAGGAGTTCGGACACCAATGTGATGCCGCCGCCGATTTCGCCGGCGAGGCCGACGCCGGTGAAGAAGCGCAGCAGTGCGTACTGCGTGACGGGCGAGATGACGCCATCGACTGCTGGGCCGAATTCGCCGACGAAACCGTTCAGAATGTTGCCGATCGAGTAGAGCAGGATCGAGCCGAACAGAAGTTGGATGCGGCCGACCTTGTCGCCGATCACGCCCCACAGCACGCCACCGATCAAGAAGCCTGCCATTTGCCAGTTCAAAATATAGGCCCCGACGGGAAGTAGGTCGGCGGGCGCGATACCCAGGTCCTTCAAGCTGTCGGTCCGCAGCACCGTGAACAGGATCAAATCATAGACGTCGACGAAGTAGCCGAGGGCGGCCACAAGAATGGCCAAGCGAACATTGTTCGACATCTGAGACGGTATCCTCCGGGCAGTGTTCCTGTTGGGGCACCTTGCCGATTCACCACGACAGGAACAACCGGAGGGGATGGTTCTGCGGTGGAACTGGGCCCCGGGATTCCCGCAAATCCGCACCAAAATCGGCGATAGTTGAGTGTGGTTTCTGTAGCACGCCTGAGTTGTTAAATGAGCGCAGCGGTCCAGATTGCGTTGACAGTTCTAGGGCCTATGGCGCGAAATGCCTCCGGGTAAACGCAGGGGCTGGGGGCCTCTGCCCAAGGGGGGATTAATGCGTAGAGTTCTTTTGCTGGCGGCGTCTGCGCTGCTCGTTCCAGGTGTGGCGCTCGCCGACGGCGAGGAAATGGCTCCGATGAGCCCACATTTTCTCAGCCTTGGTGCCGGCTGGACATCGATGGAGATGCCCGAGCACCAAAACGGGGCCGTTGCGTTCAATTTC
>JANLXP010000607.1:0-1166 GCA_031365165.1 Alphaproteobacteria bacterium | reverse complement strand
TCCAGCCCTTTTCGCCGGTCAGACGCCAGCCGTCGCCGTCTTTGACCGCGCGGGTTTTGATACCTGCGAAATCGCTGCCGGCGCCTGGTTCGCTCAAGGCGCTGCCGCCGAAGCGTTCGCCCTTCAGCATCGCGGGGACATAGCGCTCGGCGACAGTGTAAGGCAACGCGGTCGCGATGTGCGCGGCGCAGCCTGCGGTGTTCGTGAGCGAGAACGCGAAGTCGTAGGAGTGGCGGGCGAGCGTTTCGAGCAGCTTTAGCTTGTCGGCGAAGCCGATCTCGCTGCCGCCCCATGTGCGGGGCGTTTGGAATGCGAGTAGGCCGTGGGCTGCGGCGGCCTTCAGCGCTTCCGTTTGCATGCGGCCTTCGCGGGCCCATTTGGCGGCGTTGGGTGCGACGTGTGTTGCCGCGAACGACTTGGCCTGCTCGATTATCTCCATCGTCTCATTGCCTCGTGGACGGGTAGAAAAAGAGTTTCACGCCAAGACGTCAAGCCGCAAAGAAGAAGAGGCCCACCCGGCGCTGTAGGCGCCATCCGGAAGCTTGATCGGCGCTTCGCGCCAAGGCTTCTTTGCGGCTTGGCGTCTTGGCGTGAAACAAACAGCGTTGACGCCGTCGCAGCCATGACTAGAGCCGCAGTGTAGTGCGCGCGAAATCGGTCGCCGCTTTGTAGTCTGCCTTGCCGTTCGGCGCGCGAAACATCTGCGGCACGGCGAGGATGCGCTTCGGCGTCTTGTAGCCCGCCAGGTGCTCACGGACGTGCGCGCGCAACGCGCCTTCGTCGAAGCGGGCGTTGGGCGCGAGTTCGACGACGGCGGTGACGGCGCTGCCCCACTTGTCGTCGGGCACACCGACGACGAGGGCGTCCTCAACGGTGTCGTGGAGTTTCAACGTCTCCTCAACCTCTTCCGGATAGACCTTTTCGCCAGCCGTGTTGATGCAGGCACTGCCGCGGCCCAACAGCGTGATCGAGCCGTCGGCATTGACGAGACAGTAGTCGCCGGGGATCGACCAGCGTTGGCCGTCGATCACGAAGAACGTCTTTGCGGTTTTCGCTTCGTCCTTCCAATAGCCGACCGGGATGTTGCCGCCGCGGGCGATGAAGCCGGGTTCGTTCGAGCCCACGGCCACGGGCTTGTGGTCGGCCGTGAAGACCGCGACGTCCGC
>JANLXP010000595.1:0-6269 GCA_031365165.1 Alphaproteobacteria bacterium | reverse complement strand
GCGGACGTGCCCGACCTGTCAGGGGCTTGGCCGTGTGGTCAAGAATCCATGCCGCTCATGTTCCGGCAGCGGGCGCGTGCAGCGTGAGCGCACGCTCAACGTCAACATTCCGCAAGGCGTCGAAGACGGTACGCGCATACGCCTCGCCGGCGAGGGCGAAGCGGGCTTGCGCGGCGGGCCGAAGGGCGACCTCTACATTTTCCTTTCGATCGCGACACATCCGCTCTTCAAGCGCGACAACGCCGATCTGCATTGCAGCGTGCCGGTGAGCTTCTCGACGGTGGCGCTCGGCGGCAACGTCGAGGTGCCGACGCTGGGCGGCGGGCGCGTGCGTGTCGCTATTCCTGAGGGCACGCAATCGGGCAAAGAGTTCCGCGTGCGCGGTAAGGGTATGCCGGGACTACGGGGCCAAGGCCCACACGGCGACCTGATCGTCGAGGTGCTGGTTGAGACGCCGGTGAACTTGACCAAGAAGCAGCAGGAGTTTCTGCGCGAGTTCGACAAGGCGGGCAGCGCGCAGAACTCGCCCAAGACGACGAATTTCTTTGCCAAGGTCAAAGAGTTCTTCGGCGAGCAGAAAGACTAGGCGAGCGGCACGACGGCTGCGTTGCCTTCTTCGTCGCCGATCGCGAGGTGGGTGCCCTCGGGCGAGAACGCCAGGGCCGTGATCTTCGCTCCATTCAACATCACGAAATTCGTGCCGGGATCGCCGATCTCTTCGAACCAGACGGCGCCGTCGCTTGTCCCCGCGGCCACGATGTCCGCTTCTGGGTGAGCGGCCACAGCTTGGATCATGGCTTCGCGTTCGGGTCCGATTTGCACTGGGTCGCGCCCCATCGGGCCGCCTCGGCCCGTGAACGGCCAGCCGACGACGCGGTCTGCGCCTGCCGTGAAGAGCGTCCGGCCCCTGCGATCCCAAGCCATCGATTTGATCTTCGACGGATAGCCCGACATGCGCATGTCGGCCGCGTCTTCGATGCGCCAACCGTGCAGCGCGCTTTCCTGCATTGAGGTCAGCAGGAAGCGGCCGTCGGGGCTCCACGTGACCGCGATGTGGGAGCCTTTCCATTCGAGCAGTTTCGCCTGCTGGTCCGCAGACTTCGCCCACCAGAGCGAGGCGCCGTTGTAGTGCGCGACGGCAAGGCGGCGGCCCTTCGGGTCAAACGCCACGCCTGCCGCGGTTGAGGCGTGCGTGAAGATTGAGACCTGGCCGTCGTGTAGCAGGTGCACGTCTTTCCCCGCGGTGCAGGCAATGAGGCCGGTCTCAGCCGTTGCTGCAACACTTTCGATCCAACGGCTTTTCAACTTCAGCAGTTCGCGCGGCGCTTCGCCCGGGATCGAATGAACGAGGCGGCCGTCGTCGCCGCCGGAGAGGAAGCCGCTTTCCGGATGCGCGGCCAGCGCGAGTGTTGCGCCTTGGTGGACTTCGATCGTTTTCGTTTCGGCGTCGTCAGTGGCGAATGTTCGCAGCGTGCCGTCGCCAAGCGCGAAGGCACCCTGCCCCTCAGCGTCGAAGACGCACGCAATGATCGGCGCGTCGAAGCGCCATTGGTGGCCGGCGGTGATCTTGGGTGTCGGCATTAGGCGACGCAGGCTTTGAAGGCGCGGTCGAGTTCGGCTTCGTCGAGATTGCGGCCGATGAACACGATGCGGCTGAAGCGTTTTTCGCCGTCTTTCCATTGCTTACCGAAGTCGCCGTCCATCACCATGTGGACGGCTTGGAAAACGAGGCGCTCTTCCTTGCCTTTGATGTCGAGGATGCCTTTTGCACGCAGGATGTCTTGGCCGCGGTCGGCCAGCAGCGTGCGCAGCCAATTCGTGACCTTGTCGCCGTCAAGCGGCGTTTTCGCTGTGAGCGAGACGCTGGCGATGTCGCTTGAGTGTTCGTGATCGTCGTGCTCGGGGTTGAGCAATTCGGGCTCAAGATCGAGCAAGCGTTGCAGATCGAACGCGCCCTGCCCCATGACTTTGTCGAGCGCGATGTCGCAGCGTTCGGTGCGGTGGATGGGGGCGAGCGGGTTCAATTCGCGGATGCGCCGTTCCACGCGCTTGAGATCTTCTTCCGAAACGAGGTCGGTCTTGTTCAAGATGATCTGATCGGCGAAGGCAATTTGTTCGGCGGCTTCCTTCGTATCCTTCAGGCGGTCGAGAACGTGCTTGGCATCGACCACGGTGGTGATTGAATCGAGCTTGGTCCGCTCCTTCACGTCGTCGTCGACAAAGAATGTCTGCACCACCGGTGACGGATCGGCGAGGCCGGTGGTTTCGACCAATATCGCGTCGAACTTATCCTTGCGCTTCATCAGGCCGCCGAGAATGCGGATCAAATCGCCGCGCACGGTGCAACAGATGCAGCCGTTGTTCATCTCGAACACTTCTTCATCGGTGTCGACGATCAGGTCGTTGTCGATGCCGATTTCGCCGAACTCGTTGACGATGACGGCGTATTTCTTGCCGTGTTGTTCGGTGAGGATGCGGTTCAGCAACGTGGTCTTGCCCGCGCCGAGATAGCCGGTCAGCACGGTGACGGGGACTTGAGACATGAAAGGCTCCGATGAGAAGGCGCTCAAAAACCGTGCGCCATCGCTCCCGTCAAGAGCTTTAGGTTATGGCGCATCAGGCCCACGTAAGTTGGGGCGGGACCGTCCTTTGTCGAGAGGGCGTCGGCGTAAAGCGTGCCGCCCAGAGCGACGCCCGTTTCGTGGGCGACTTGACGCATCAGGCGCGGGTCGGCTGCGTTTTCAAGGAATAGCGCCTTGATGCCGCCCCGGCGGATCGCGGTGATCAGCGCGGCGAGAGATTTGGCGGAAGCTTGTTCGTCCGTCGAGGTACCGAGCGGCGAGGTGAATGTGACGCCATAGGCGGCGGCGAAATAGGCGAACGAGCCGTGCGTGGTAACAGCGTTGCGTTGCGCTGGCGGGATTGCGGCGAGTGACGTGCGTATTTCGGCGTCGAGGATTTGCAGTTCGGCGCGATAGGCGTCGGCGTTCATTTTGTAGATTGCGGCGTGGGCCGGATCGGCGGTGGCGAGCGCGTGTTCGATGTTGCCGACATAGGCGAGCACGTTGCCCACATTCTGCCACGCGTGCGGATCGGCGTGCTCGTGCCCACCGGCAACCGGCGTTACGCCAACCGACGCGACGACGATGGCGGCTTTCGATCCGGACGCTTTCAGAAGCCTAAGCGCCCAGTCGTCGAACGCCAGGCCGTTTGCGATCACGATGCGAGCCTCAGCGACCGCGCGCGCGTCGGCTGATGTTGCTTGATAGACGTGCGCGTCACCGTCGTGGCCGACGAGCGTCTTCACTTCGACGGCGTCGCCGCCGATTCGACCCGCGATGTCGCCGAGGATCGAGAATGTCGCGACGACTTTCATTTTCTCCGCGGCTGCAGCGGGGAATGCAGCGCACACGAGCGCAAGGACGCACATGCCTGCGCGGAGGTTCACCGCTTGGCCTCGTGCGGTTCGTGGAAGTGGGGGCGGCGCAGCCATCGGGCGAGAAGGCCGGAGCGGGATCCTGCGACGATCGACGCGAAATAAAGCGCAGCGGCCGTGAGCACGATCGCGGGGCCTGAGGCGATTTCGAAGTGGTAGGAAATCAAGAGGCCCACGAAGCTGGACAGCACAGCGAGGCCGGTCGCGACGATTGCTATGTGCGAGACGTCTTCGGACCAGAAGCGGGCGGCAAGTGCCGGTAGCATCATCAGGCCGACGGCCATCAGCGTTCCAAGGGCCTGAAACGCGGCGACGAGGTTCAAGACCACGAGGCCTAAGAAGATCGCGTGGGCCCAGCTGCCGCGTGCGCCAACGGTGCGCGCGAAGACGGGGTCGAAACATTCGACGACGAGCGGACGGTAAATCAGGCTCATGATGAGCGTGCTCGCGCTTGCGACGCCTACGACGAAGAGCAGGCCCTGATCGTCGACCGCGAGAATGGAGCCGAACAGAATGTGCAGGAGGTCGATCGGCGAACCGCGCAGCGAGACGAGCATCACGCCAAGCGCGAGGCTGGTGAGATAGTAGCCCGCGAGGCTCGCATCTTCTTTCATGCCGGTGGCGCGCGCCGTCAGGCCTGCAAGCAGCGCGACGGCCAAGCCTGCAACGACGCCGCCAATCGTCATTGCGCCGAGCGAGAGGCCCGAGATCATGAAGCCGACGGCGACGCCGGGCAGCACCGCGTGCCCGATCGCATCGCCCATCAGGCTCATACGGCGCAAGACGAGGAACACGCCAAGCGGGCCCGCGCCGACCGCGAGCGCCAAACAAGCGACCAGCGCGCGGCGCATGAATTCGAAATCGACGAACGGGGCGGCGATGAGGTCGTACATCTCAAGCGCTCGCGTGGTTATGTGGGTGCGAGCAAGGGTCGCTTGCCCAACGGTCGGTCATGGCGCGTGCACGTTCGGCGTTCTCGGGCGAGAGCGCTTCTTCGGTCGGGCCCCACGCGACGACTTCGCGGGCGAGAAGCAGCAGACGTGGGAAGTGGCGACGGATGAAGCTCATGTCGTGAAGGACTGCGATCACGGTGCGGCCTTCGTCATGCCAACTACGGACAAGGGCCATCAAATCTTCGGTCGTGCGCTCGTCGACCGCCGCGAACGGTTCGTCGAGCAGGATCACGGGCGCGTCTTGCACGATCAGGCGCGCGAACAGGGCGCGGTGCCACTGACCAACCGAAAGGCTGGCGATCGGGGCATGCGCGTAGCCGGAGAGGCCGACCCTGGCGATGGCAGCGGCAGCGCGTGTTCGCTCCGTCCGGCCGAGTGCGCCGAAGGCGCCTACGCGGGGCCACGCGCCAAGCAGGACGGTTTGTTCGACAGAGATCGGGAAGCTGCGGTCGATTTCCGGCAGTTGCGGCAGGTAGGCGATCTGGCGCGCGTTGAGGCCACCTAGGTCTATGCGGCCGTCGCTGACGCTCAAAAGACCCATGATTGCCTTCAGTAGCGTGCTCTTGCCGGCACCATTCGGCCCCGCGACCGCGGTAAGTGATCCGGCTTCGAATTTGCCGCTTACGTGATGGACAGCCGGCATGCGCCGGTAGGTCACGATCACATCGGTTAGAGAGATCGGGGGTCCGCGCATCAAGCGATCGCCCACAACACGCCGAGCCATAGGAGCGCGATCACGCAGGCTGCGAGTACGACGCGGGCGAGGACGCCTAGTGCCAGGAGGTCAGTCATGTGGCGCGATGTTGATCGGGATTGGCGCGCAAGTGTCAATGTCGGATGGGCCCTTTGCCACAGGTGGCAACTCGCTGATAACTTTATCGGCGGCTGATTCCAGCCCCAAGTGAGTGACGATGAGTGAGCATCCGGTGGATCGGCTTTATTCGCAGATCCTGGCGCGTAAGGGCGCAGACCCCTCTGTTTCCTACACGGCGAAGCTTTTGAAAGAAGGCACCGCGAAGTGTGCCAAGAAGGTTGGCGAAGAGGGCGTCGAGGTCGGTATCGCTGCACTTGTCGGCACGGCCCAGGAGCGGGTCGCCGAATCCGCCGACCTGCTCTATCACCTGTGCGTGCTGTGGGTCGCGGCGGGTATCGATCCTAAGGACGTGTTCGCGGAGCTGACCGCACGCGAAGGCCGCTCAGGCCTTGACGATAAGGCCGCGCGCAAAGGGATCGTGCGTTAGACCAATCCGGCTGCCGCCGCGAGCGACTTCAGCGACGCGTTCGGGCGCGGGCCGATGTGCGAGATCACTTCCGCTGCTGCGATGCCGCCCAACCTGCCGCAGACGTCGAGCGGTAGGCCGCGCGCGTGGCCGTACAAGAAACCTGCAGCGTATTGATCGCCGGCGCCCGTCGTGTCGGCGACACGGGCCACCGGTTCGGCGTCGAGAATGTGGACGCGACCGTCGTGCAGCACCACTGAGCCGTGGGCCGAGCGCGTGATCGCCGCTGTCTTGCCCCATTTGCGAATTGCTTGAAACGCTTCGTCGAAGCGTTCGGTTTCGTAAAGCGCCATTGCTTCGGCTTCGTTTGCGAACAGGATATCGATGTCGCTTGCGAGCAGCGCTTTGAACTCATCGCGCCAGCGGCCGACGCAGAACGGATCGGAGAGCGTGAACGCGACCTTTCGCTTCGCGGCTTTTGCATGCGCGATCGCGGTACGAATGGCAGCCTTCGCGCCAGCTGTGTCCCAGAGGTAGCCTTCGACGTAGAGCACCTTCGCGTCGGCAACTTTTTCGGCGGCCATGTCGGCATCGGATAGCGCGGGCGCGCAACCCAAGTACGTGTTCATGCTGCGCTGGCCGTCGGGCGTCACCGCGATG